>DAOWDR010000604.1 GCA_030638935.1 Desulfobacteraceae bacterium
CAATTGTGTATGGTGTTTCATGAAAGCACTCTCTTTTTTATAAGTTTCCATGATTACCATACATATCCAGGGCCCGGTTGTCTACCATTTTATACTAAGGGCGGTTTATTTTTGATACAGAGCCTTAGTCAAGCAAAGCCCTGAAATTCAGAGTATTATCTACAGTATAAGAGATGAGGCTTCTAGTGAAGTTACTCCAACCAACTAATCCGGCTAACAAGGCGCTGTTTTCGGACTTCTTTTCTGCTGCGCCCCAAACCAGCCGCATTCGCTTCATTAAAAACACAGCCATATAAAGTTGCATTTTGCTATGCATTGTGTTATTATTGCAACATATAACCTGGAGGTATAATTATGGCAACAGCAGTAAGAGTATCAGAAGACCTTGTCAAAGAGGCTAAAATTTACTGTAAAATAGACAAAAGATCTATTACTGGACAGATTGAGCATTGGGCTATAATTGGTAAATGTGCCGAAGAAAATCCTGACCTGACATATAGTGCAATTAAAGATATAATGGTTGGTATTGCCGAATTTGAACAGGGCGAATTTTCAGAGTATCAATTTGGATAGGTTATATGAGAATTCTTCAATCAAGATGCTTTGCAAGAAAGGTCAAAAATTTTTCAAAAGCTGAAAAATTACAATTAGATGATCAGATTAAATTAATTATTGAAAATCCAAAAGTTGGCATAGAAAAAAAAGGCGATTTGAGAGGAATTTTTGTACATAAAGTTAAAGTCAAAACCATCCAATATCTTTTGGCATACAGGATTGTCCATAAAAACCTCGAATTAATCATGATTGGCCCACATCAAAATTATTATCGAGACCTAAAAAAAACGATCAAAGGCACTTAAGCAAACCAATCGCTGTAGAGGACATGGGGCTGCGTTCCTTGCCCCAGCTTCCTCCCTATGGTCGGTGGTCCCTGAACTTTGCGTTGTACGGCAGTTAATTTACGATTATTGTTTTTTCACCATTTGGGTTCTTTGGTTTTCAACCCTCGGTTTCCATGCAATCACCCTGATCCTGTTCGGGACCAGGGTGTTGACATGAACAAGGCAATATCGCATTCTTCGCACAAGGGGGGAGGGATGAAACAAGACAAGTCCCAGTTGACAATTATGACCATGAATCTCAGATTTGGCCTTGCCCGGGACGGTGAAAATGGATGGCAGCATCGAAAATCCCTGGTGGCTCAGCTTCTTAAAAAATATCCTGGAGATTTTTTTGGTTTCCAGGAGGCCAATCATTTCCAGGCGGATTTTTTAATCCGGGCATTGCCCGGGTATCAGGTCCTGGGGCAACACAACAAAACCATTGACTGGTGGCAGAGCAATTTGATTTTTTTTCACCCGTCATGGCATTGTCTGGAACAAAAGCACTATTTTTTGAGTTATACTCCGGATGTGACATCCAAACTGGCGGGTTCAAAGTGGCCGAGGCAATGTGTGATTGGTTTGTTCCAAAAAGAAAAAGATCAGATTATAGTTGCCAATACCCATTTTGATTTTGACCCTTTTGTCCAGAAAGAAAGTGCCGCCTTGGTCATTAAATTTTTATCGGAATTTCCCATTGGCCTGCCCGTGGTCATCCTGGGTGACTTCAATGCCAACCCTGGTTCCCTGGCCCACACTCTGTTTAAAACCCAGGGGTTTGCCGGGGTGTTCGATAATGAAACCACCACCACCTTCCATGAATTTGAGGGAAAAGACACTGGAAAACAGATTGACTGGATACTCTACCAAGGAGGGCTGACGCCTGTTTCCAACCAGGTGGTAACCGATTGTTTTTCAAACCGATTTCCATCGGACCATTATCCTGTGCGGGCCAGGTTTGACTGGCCCGGGTCCTATGAATCGTGATGCAATGGCAGTTTTATGATAAAGGTTGTTCCCTTGCCGGGGAAAGATTCAACATTGATGGTCCCTTTATGATTTTCCACCACAATAAAATAGGATATATATAACCCAAGACCGGTTCCAACCCCAACGGATTTGGTTGTAAAAAACGGCTCAAAAATTCGTGTTTTCGTATCCTCATCCATGCCCGGCCCATTATCCTGAATTTCTATCAGAACCGAATCTAAATCAAATGTTGTTTGGATGGTAAAACTAGGCGGGGTATTTTCAGGATTTTCCATCATTGCATGGGCACCATTTTTTAAAATATTGAAAAAAACCTGCTGGATTTTGCCCAGATCACAGGATACATAGGGCAGGTCGGAAGAATAGTTTCGTATGATTTTGATTTTTTTGAAATCAACCTGTTTATTAAAATCATAATCTTTTTCCATGATATTAATGGTTTGATCCAAAATTCTTGATATATCCCGCTTTGAATAAGAGCTGTCGCTTTTCCGGCTGAATGTTAGCATATTTGCTACAATATCAGCTGCTCGTCTGCCTGCATCCAGTATGGAAGCTATCATTTGGAAAATATTGCGGTTTTCCATATATGCATTGAGCTTTTCCAGATCAATTCCAAAACGGTCCGCTGCCTGCTGGTTTTTTCCCATATCCAGCCTTGTCCGGTTTTGTATAACCTGGGCGCTTTGGATGATACCGGCAAGGGGGTTGTTGATTTCATGGGCCATGCCGGCAGCAAGGCCTCCGATGGACTGCATTTTTTCAGTCTGAATCATCATTTCTTCCATCTTGACCCGATGGGTGATATTATCAATTCTAATCACTACACCTTCGATGGCTTTGCTGATAAGGGGGTAAACCGTCATATCATAAAACAATTGTTCATTATTAAGTGTTATTTCAATTCTCTGTTCTTTTTTTATTTCACCCTTCTCCAGGGCATGAAAAATAATGGATTCCTTTTTTTTAAGCAGGGGGAAGACATCAAAAACAAGCTGTTTTTCAGCCGTTTCAAAACTTTTCCCGGTCAGTTTTCTGGCTTCTGTATTCCAAAGCGTAACCCTTGCCTGGGTATCCACACCAATGATGATGGAAGGCATGGAGTTAATAATATTTGACAGCATGGCCCTGAGGGAAACATTGGAATCCTCTATATTTAGTTTTGATAGTTCAAGATCGGAGATGGCAGTTTCTATACTGTCAGCCATTGAGTTGAATGCATGGCCAAGCTCGCCCATTTCGTCGGAAGATTGACTGTCCAGACGGTATTTCATCTCCCCTTTTTGGAAGCGGGAAATCCCTTTGATCATGCCTGTAATTTTCTTTGTCAGGGTGGATGCCATCAAAACCGCAATAAAGATAACAAAAATAACCATTGCAATTGTATAGGCCGTCAACCTGGTGGCTGTATCCCTCAGTGAGGTTAAAATCACTTCCTGGTTGCCCCTGTTCTGTTCTTCAATGGCCTGGATATATTTTTTTTCAAGATCATTAATTTGTTTTGCTGTAATATCTGCGGGTTTGTGAAATTCATTGACATTTGCACCAATGGTTACAAACCCGAATCCCCTGGGGCTTTTACCGTATTGGCCTGTATCATATGGTATGGATGCGGCGGTTGTCAGTTTTTTTAATCCGCTCCAGTGGATCACAAATGACCCTGATCCCCCATACTGGGTAATATTATTCCATCCGTCGCATTGGGGAGCAAAGTTCAAATATCTGCAGTCCAGGGCGACAAGTCCTTTTTGAATCAAATTTTTTGAAGGCTTTTTGGCAAGTGACTGATTTTCATAGGTTGGCAAAGAATTTAAAAAAGAGGGAATATTCATATCTGATTTTCCCCATTCTTTGTATAATTTATCCGTAAGCCAGGGCATGGCCGGGTCTCCGGTTCCAGGATCATACCCAATGATAAAATAATCCCTGGGATGGGAAATGTTTCTCCCTTTTGAGTCCCACATAAAGGCATAATTTCCTGAAGCTGCATCTGAAATGGCAGAATACCGTTCTTCGGTGGGAACAATATGATCGGTAAATTCCATAATATGGGTATGGTCCAGGGCCAGGGTTATATATCCCTTGATTGCCCCTTTTTCGACCACCGGCATTGCCCATCGGATCAGGCCTTGGAATTTTTTACCCACTGGATTTTCCTTGCCCCCATACCCGGATTGCCCGGGATTGAATCCAATTCCCATTTGGCCGGCTCTTTTTTTAGTATAGGGGCCTATCATCTGGGTTTTTACATGGGCACCGATGACTTGGGAAACATATATTTCACCGGGTTTTAGTTTTTTTAATTCTTTAAAATATGTCTCTGCCCGGCAAAAGGTTTGATCTTTTAGGGAAACATCTCGCAGTTTTTTGGAAAGTATGGGAGAAGAGGTGACTTTTATCAGCTCTTTACCGGAAAGATCCACAAAGGTCATTTCCAGATACAAGGGGATTTGTTTTTTTGTTCCGGTCCGCTCTTGACCCCTGTAGTGGAAATCAAGTTTATTGTCCATGTTTCTTGCCTCTACCGGCTGATCAGAAACCGGCAAAGGATTTGCCGGTATCCAGGCATCCCCGTTTCCATTCATTATCCAGGGATCATGGAGAATAATGCTTCTTTTTTGGGTGGTTAAAAAGGATTTATATATTTTTGCTTTAAGAGGAAGTAAGGCTGCAAGTCTTATGTCCACATCCCGGTCCCTCAGGAAGGATGCCACCCTGAGAGCTGTGTCGGTTGTCAACCGTTCAATTGCCTCCCGGGATCTGACATCAAGGGCCCGGATGGAGCTTGAGGTGGCAAGATTTGCAACCTGCTTGGTTGTATGGGTGCTGGTGTCTGCCATTTCATTGATATGGCTTTCCAGTGTAATTGCCAATGTTGAAATTTCATTCCATGCAAACCATGCCAGTACAATCAGGGGAATAACTTTGATGAGAACAAATATTCCGATAAGCTTATCCCTGATGCTTGCTTTAAATCCAGCCAAAAATTATCTCCATAAAATGATGTGCTTACACATTTATCCAGCCAAGTTAAATGGCGATAAAGGGTTTTCTAACGTTTGTAAAAAGTTATACTCAATTTATTTTTTAGATTTGGTTATCATATCAATGTGTATCATCCTTGTAAAGTAAAAGCCCTTTTGCTGAATCCACCCCATTTGAATTTGGATAAAAGGAACCATTTTACTTGTCTTCCGGATTCATTTATGTTGAAAACAAAATGGTCTTTGCCATAAGGTTATTGATCATGTAAAAAAAATAACTCTGAAAGGGAAAAATGTTACCTAATCAGCAATATGCCAATTGGCAGTATAGACTCCATGAAATTAATCCATCCCCTGGGGAGGGTATTGCCAGATGAGAGACCAAGTTTTTTGTTTGGAAAAGGCCGGGGAAAATCTTCCAGTGGGTCGGGTTATTCCAGATCTTGTCCTTGCCCTTGCTTCCAAAAAACGAGCCGTTCTCCAGGCCCCTCCAGGAGCAGGTAAGACCACCTTTGTTCCCCTGGCCTTGCTGGATCAGCCATGGCTTAAGGGAAAGAAGATAATTATGCTGGAGCCCAGGCGTTTGGCTGCCAAAGCCTGCTCGGCCCATATGGCCGGGATGCTCGGGGAAAAACCAGGCCAGACCATTGGGTACCAAATTCGCATGGAGCGGTGCATTAATCCTGTCACCAGGATTGAGGTTATCACCGAAGGAATATTAACCCGGCGGATTCAGACTGACCCCGCCCTTAAAAAAGTTGGGCTTGTGATCTTTGACGAATTCCATGAACGCCATATCCACAGCGATCTTGGCCTGGCTCTCTGCCTGGAGGCTGCAGAGGTGTTTAACGAGGATTTGCGCATCCTGGTCATGTCTGCCACAATGGACATGGCAGCCATGTCCGCCCTCATGGACAATGCCCCCATGATTTCTTCCCAGGGCCGGACTTTTCCGGTGGCCACCCATTATCTGCCCCCGGTGGCAGCGGCCCCGGCCAGGAGGAACCATTATCAAAACCAGGACCGGTACCGTCGTATCCGGTCCGCCTGTTTGTCTGCCGTTGAAAAAGGCCTGGCCGAAGAATCCGGTGATATCCTGGTTTTTCTGCCCGGTGTCCGGGAGATCAGGGACATGGCCCAGGCCTTAAGCAATCGAATTGTTTTGGATTCATCCCCTGTTGACCCTGGGCCAAAGCTCTCCATCCTGACCCTATACGGAAACCTGTCCCGGGCTGAACAGGCAACTGCCATTGCTCCCTCCCTGCCGGGTCAACGGAAAATTGTTCTGGCAACATCCATTGCAGAAACCTCTCTTACCATAGAGGGTGTAAGAGTTGTGGTGGATACAGGATTAATGCGGGTTCCCCGATTTTCTCCTGGTACCGGCATGGGGAGGTTGGATACCATTTTCGTGTCCAGGGCATCGGCAGATCAGCGCCGGGGCCGGGCAGGAAGAACAGGCCCCGGTGTCTGCTATAGGATCTGGTCCCACCATCAAAACCTGGGATTGATCCCCTTTAACCGGCCGGAAATCCTTTCTGCAGACTTGACCTCCCTTGCCTTGGAACTGGCCCAATGGGGAGTGTCCGATCCCAAGGTACTTAAATGGCTGGACCTGCCGCCGGAAATTTCCTTTGACCAGGCAAAATCCCTGCTGGAGCAATTAAAGGGTTTGGACGACCATGGCCGCATCACCAAGCATGGCCGCAGTCTTTTGTCCGCCGGGGTTCACCCAAGACTGGCCCATATGATTCTTAAAGCAGACCAGATGGGCCAGGGCCTTCTGGCCTGCCAGCTGGCTGCCCTGCTGGGGGAACGGGATATTCTGTTTTTTAAGGGAGGGGAATATGACCCGGATATCCGGCTTCGCCTGGAAGTTCTGGCGGCCTTATCTTCTGCCCGGTCTTATACCCGATCTTCTACCCGATTTTATAAAAACAGGGTGGCTGCAAACAAAAATAACATGGCCCCGGCCAAGGGTTTGACCGGCCCGCCTGGCTTTAATGAACCCCTGGCCAGAACCATTCTGAAAAATGCAGCCAAAATAAGGAAAGACCTTAAAATCAATTCCAAGGGCAGTGACATGGAACTATCAGGTTCTGTGCTGGCCTTTGCCTGGCCCGAGCGGGTGGCAAAGAAACGAAACAACAAGGACAATTCTTTTTTAATGGCATCGGGCAGCGGGGCATTTTTCAGGTCAGCAAATTCCCTGTCGCATCTCCCTTATATCGTTGCCATTCATCTGGACGGCAATCAGCGTAATGCAGGGATTTTTCTGGCCGCGCCCTATTCGGAAAAAGATCTGGAAAAAGATTTTAAGGACCAGGTCAAGATTATTGAAGAATGCTTTTGGGATAAACAGACCCGGTCGGTGAGATCGGTTTCCAAGACAACCTATGGTAAGCTTGTCCTGGGTGAGGCAATGGTGACAAATCCGGACCCCGAGGCTGTTCGTACCTGCCTGATCCAGGGAATCCAGGAGGCAGGGCTGGATATTCTGCCCTGGACCAAAAAGCTGAGGCATTTCCGGGAGCGGGCCGTGTTTTTGAAAAATTGCGGCTATTTTAAGGATTTGCCTGACCTGTCAGATACCAGGCTATTGGATAATCTTTCCCAATGGCTGGGTCCGTTTTTGGACCAGATCCACTCGGCAGCAGGGTTAAAGAAGGTGGACCTGTCATCTGCCCTGACCAGCCTTCTGACCTGGGAACAGCAACAGATCATTCACATCCATGCCCCCACCCATGTGCCCCTGCCCTCGGGATCAAGGGCCCCCCTTCAATATATGGGCGATAACGGCCCCTTGGAATCCCCGGTCCTGGCAGTACGGCTCCAGGAGATGTTCGGCCTGACAAAGAGCCCTGCCATTGCCCGGGGCCGGATATTGGTGACCCTTCATCTGCTCTCCCCGGCCAACAGGCCCGTCCAGATTACCCAGGATCTGGAAAGTTTCTGGAAGAATACTTACCCGGAAGTGAAAAAGGATTTAATGGGGAGGTATCCCAAGCATTATTGGCCGGAAGATCCTTTGTCGGCAGTGCCGACGAATCGGGTGAAACCCAGAATGTGATAAGGAGATCCTATCCCGGGCAATTGTCCATGGTCAAAAACAAAAGCCGTTCCAAGGGGATGGGCTCCTGAAACGGCTTTTTGGGGGTGTAAAAAATAAGCACCGGGGTTAGATTGTTATAGTATGGGTTTCATGGCGCTCATATAGGTTCTTAATGTTTTACCAACTCTTTCCACACTGGTTTCACGGATGGCCTCGTTGACCTGGATCAGGCGAAGATTGTCGCAGCCTGCGTCCTTTATTTCAAGTCCTTTGCCAATGACATTTGTATCAATGGTTTCCATGAAATTTTTCAGCATGGGACTGGCCTTGTGGGCAAAGAGATAGCATCCGTATTCGGCAGTGTCGGAGATGACCACATTCATTTCATAGAGTTTTTTCCGGGCAATGAGATTGGCAATGAGGGGTACCTCATGGAGGGATTCATAATAGGCGGATTCTTCAATGATACCGGCGGATACCATTGTATCAAATGCCAGTTCCACACCGGCCTTGACCATGGCAACCATGAGGATACCATGGTCAAAATATTCCTGCTCCGGAATATCTTTTTCCATGGAAGAGGAGGTCTCAAAGGGGGTATCTGCTGTCTGGGCCCTCCAGGTGAGCAGATTGATATCATCTTTTGCCCAGTCTTCCATCATGGTGGTTGAAAAATGTCCCGTCATGATGTCATCCATGTGTTTTTCAAACAAAGGCGCCAGGATCTCTTTAAGCTGTTCGCATAGATCAAAGGCAATGATTTTGGCCGGATTTGACAGCCGGTCCATCATATTGGTGATCCCGCCGTGTTTCAGGGCTTCGGTAACGGTCTCCCAGCCGTGCTGGACCAGTTTGGCGGCATAGGAAGTATCCATTCCCTTTTCCATCATTTTGTCATAGCAGAGCAAGGAGCCTGCCTGGAGCATGCCGCAAAGAATGGTCTGTTCTCCCATGAGATCGGATTTTACTTCCGCCACAAATGAGGACATGAGCACGCCGGCCCTGTGCCCGCCTGTACCGGCTGCATAGGCCTTGGCCAGCTCCAGACCTTCTCCCCTGGGATCGTTTTCCCGGTGGACGGCAATGAGGGTGGGGACGCCAAAACCCCGTTTATATTCTTCCCTGACCTCGGTTCCAGGAGATTTGGGTGCCACCATGATAACGGTGAGGTCATTTCTGATTTTCATGCCTTCTTCCACAATGTTGAACCCATGGGAGTATGAGAGACAGGCATCTTTTTTCATCAGGGGCATGATTGCTTCAATGACATTGGTATGCTGTTTGTCCGGGGTCAGGTTGATGACAAGGTCGGCTGTGGGAAGGATATTTTCATAGGTGTCCACGCTAAATCCGTTTTCCGTGGCATTTTTCCAGGATTGCCGTTTTTCGCTGATGGCAGCAGCTCTCAGTGTGTAGGACACATCAAGGCCGCTGTCCCGGAGATTGAGCCCCTGGTGAAGCCCCTGGGCACCACATCCTACAATCACAATTTTTTTGCCCTTCAGGACAGTCACTCCGTTGAATTCGGAATTGTCCATGAACCGGCACTGGGATAATTCTTCAAGCTGCAGCCGCAAGGGCAGGGTGTTAAAATAATTGTTCCCCATTTTGTTCTCCTTTCTATATAGTTTATTATGTTTTTGTATATTGCTATACTAAAATGGACTATTTTTTGTATTGCGTCAAATGAATCATCTGCAATATAGTATTGCGATAAACGAAATGTGGTCTGTTTAAAATACAAGATTAATTGATAATGTAACCCTTAATAAAGAATCTTGCTTTCCAGGTGATATGTTTATATTAAGGGGTAATACAATTAAATCATAAGGGGCGTCTAAGCCTTTAGAATGGTAATAATGAGGTTATTGGAATTTTTTGGTGACTTTTTTAACCTTGAAATATAATAGCTGTATTTAAATTTTACTTGTTACAATATTCGGGCTGTTTATTTCAATAACCCTAGGAAATTAATTTGATTCGTATGATACCACTGACCATATTTAAACGACTGGTGATATGGAATGTTATCATTCTGTTACTTGTTGTTACCCTTGGTATTGTTGTGACTTTCAACCTGACCAGGCTCCAAAAGGTTACCAGCCAAATTGTTGTTAAACACCAGGAAAGCATTATTGTCGGTGATCGCATTCTGGATTCTTTTGCCTCCCTTGTCAAATTTGGCGAAAAATATTTTGTATCAAAGGACATTGATTATTATAACCGGTTTCTGGACCTGAAAAAGGATCTGGAAAAGGATTTTCAAATTTTTACGAAGCTTATGGAGACGGATGAACAAAAAGACTTTTTTATAAAATCTCTTGCCGCTTTTAATGGCTACTTGGTTCGGTTTGAAGAAAAGTCCTCCCTTATTCAAACCGGGGAAACCATTAACATGTATTTTTTTTCAAAAGAAAGTGTTCCTCCCCTTAACACAACAGCCGGGAATCTAGGAAAGATTATTTCCATCACCAGGGAAATTATCACAGAAAAAACAAACTTGTCCCGCCAGATGAGTCACCAGACTCTTATAGTCACCGTGATTACGACAGTTTTGACGGTTTTTTTGGGGATAATTATCACCATTTTCAATGCCCGTGCAATTACAAAATCCATCACCCACCTTCAAAAAAAAACAAAGGAAATTGCCCAGGGGCATTTCGAGGAAATCCAAAGTATCAAGGGCCCGAAAGAGATCCAGGATCTGTCTTTACATTTTAATTCCATGTGCCGCCGTTTAAAGGAATTGGATGGCTTAAAAGCTGATTTTGTAAGCCATGTGTCACATGAACTGAGGACACCGATCACCTCCATAAAAGAAGCATCCACCATGCTGTCCAAGGGCTTTTATTCCCAGGAGCCTCAAAAACAAAAAGAATTATTTTGTCTGATTCATGGGGAATCCAACCGGCTTTTAAACTCAGCCATGAGGATTCTAGACTATTCCAAAATGGAAGCTAACCAGATGGAGTACCAGAGGATTAGACTCAGCCTGCCCGATGTTATTCGCAGGTCAATCCTGAAGCTTGCCCCATTGTCACAGAAAAAACAGATCGCCCTTGAATTTTCTCCACCGCCATTGGATCTTCCAAAGGTCAGTATTGATGAAGACAGGATCATAGAAGTTCTGGACAATCTCATAGGCAATGCTCTAAAATTTACCCTGGCAAAGGGTCAGGTGGTAATCAACTGCATGACAGCAGATTCCGGTGAAACTCTGATTGTGACTGTGGAAGATAACGGGCCTGGAATAAAACTTGAATATCTTGAAAAGATTTTCTATAAATTTAAACAAATCGACAATGGGCTTGGCACACGAATGGGGACCGGACTGGGGCTCTCGATTTCAAAATTTATCATCAAGGCACACGGGGGAGACATATGGGCGGAAAGTCAGTATTCAAAAGGTACAAAATTTTTTTTTACTTTACCTGTTGCATTATAAGCAGTCTGTTTTTATCCGGCTGCCAGACAGCTTCCCTGTTTCGGCCAGTATCCACTTCCATTGATATTAACGAAAAAGAATATCTGGAAGCCACCTGGGAGTTGGTTATGAACAAGAATTTTAAAGCAGCCGCCCGTGAAAATCAACGCATCTTGGAATATTACAAAACTCCTGGTACAAATCATATGATTTCATCTAATTATCTTCAAAACGCAGAGATCATTTCCGAACTGCTGACCCGGATCATGGATGATGACAATAGAAAACAGGTTCTTTTCATTAAGCTTATGTCCAACGAAGAGCAGATAGAGTTACTGACCTTGTCAGCCGGGTCGTTCAAGAAGAAAGCAGGTGCTTTGGAAAAAAAGCTGGCGGCCATGGAAGGACTGTCCGGAAAAGTAAAAATCCTTGAAAAAGAAAAAAAAATGCTCCAACAACAGATCGACCGGTTAAAGGAGATAGACCTGAATCTGAATCCCGTTGGATCGAAACCTTCGACGGAATGATTTATGCATTTAATTAGCAATAGTTGATAACCCCTGGGATATTTAAATTGGAAAATATATTGATCGTAGATGATGATCTTTCATTGCTTAAAATTCTCAAAATGAGGCTTGAGGTAGAAAAATACAGGGTCATAGATGTGTCGAATGGGTCGGATGCCCTGACAGCTTTGGGGAATGATTATTTTGACCTGGCCATCATTGATTATCAATTAAAAGATGAAAACGGGGTTGAACTGATGGAATCCCTCAAGAAAATCAACCCGGAACTACAGGTGATCATATTGACGGCCTACGGCACCATTAAAAAGGCTGTGTCTGCAATGAAAAAAGGAGCCCACAGCTATCTTACAAAGCCCTTTGAAGATTCCGAATTAATTCACCATGTAAAAGGGTGTCTTGAAAAAACTCAATTAAAAAGGGAGGTGGAAGAGCTGCGCACCATGGTGTCTGAAAAGTATGGGTTTGAAAACATTATTGCCAAAGATGAAAAGATGAAAGCCGTCCTTAAAAAAATTGTCCGGGCCGGGGAGACCGATTCAAATATATTAATTGAGGGTGAGAGCGGTACTGGCAAAGAGCTGGTTGCAAAATCCATCCATGTGACAAGCGATAGGAAACAGGGCCCTTTTTTAGCCATCAATTGTGCTGCTATTCCTGAATCATTGTTTGAAAGTGAGCTTTTCGGTTTTAAAAAAGGGGCATTCACAGGTGCGGTAAAAAATAAAAAAGGTTTGTTGGAGCAGGCCCGGAACGGGACTTTTTTCTTTGACGAAATATCGGAAATATCAATTTCCATCCAGGCCAAACTTCTCAGAGTGTTGCAGGAAAATGAATTCTATCCCCTTGGTGGAAATGAAAAAATCAAATTTGAGGCCCGGATCATTGCCGCCACAAATCGAAATTTGATGGAGGAAGTATCCAAAGGAAATTTCAGAGAAGATCTTTATTACAGGATCCATGTCATACCAATAATGCTGCCTCCCTTAAGGGAACGGCGGGATTGTATTCCCATTCTG
>DAOWDR010000221.1 GCA_030638935.1 Desulfobacteraceae bacterium
AATACCACTATCCATAATCCTGCCGCACAAATGTTTAAAATTCGTCCCCAGTCGTGAATAAACATATCGAAAAGCCAGTGATTTCGATATGGCCATGACCGGCTTGAAGCATCATAAAAAAATGCTTCCCATTTGAAATCCAGGCCGCTGTATTCGAGTGTAATGGCAACAAAAATCATAAAAACCGGAGAAACGATCATCCAAAAAAACGAACTGCGAACAATGCATGGCAGGTTAGGAAAAAATAATTCCCTCCCATGGCGTAACCAAGAAACAAACATCGACCAAGAACATCTTGGTGTGCTTGTGCTTACAATACGATTATTCATGGCTCCCTTACTATCTTTTTCATTGGGTTAATGCTTTACTTCCTTGGGTAGGGAAATAGCATCGCTACCATGAAGAAACCGTGAAGAAATGAGTTGTAATAGAATTTTTTTAACTCTTGAAATAAAGGGCTGATTCAAAAAAAATAAGCCGGAAAGATCAAAAAGACCGGAAAAACAACCTGGTGCAAAGCTTTCAGAAGATCACAGCCCTAATTTGATAAAAGAAAAGCCGGACCATGAAGAAAATATTATTAAAAACACCCTTCATGAGAACAGGGGGGATATTTCTAAAACCGCCAGGTCCCTATGTATTTCCCGGCAGCTCCTCTATTATAAAATTAAAAAGTTTAATATCAACCGGGATATAGCCCACCCGGCTTAAGGGACACAGACTTTAATTAGGTATAAAGGTCTTTTTTATAAAAAAATGATCCTATAAAAAGTAAAATTCCCGCAAGAAATGCAAAAACGGGCAGGATTGTCAGGGCGCGGTCAAGGCCGTATATGTCGGAAAGTTTTCCAATGACAATGGGCGCAAGGCTTGAGCCCAGAAGATGCTGGATGATAATATTCAGGCTTAAGGATACCGCACGCAGTCCCGGGTGCACCACATCCTGGGTCACGGCAACTCCCGAGGGGACAAAGGCCACAGCAGTGATGCCCACGAGAATCAAGACAAAATATTGAATTTTTCCCTGTAAAAACATAAAGGCGATAAAAAGAAGTATCCCCGTGAGAATGGATGATATGGCCGGGAACAAAAGCCGGGCGTTTTCTCTTTTTTTGGACCATGCATCGGACAGATAACCGCCCAGGGGCGCGCCTATGATTGCAAGAACCATGATGGAACTGGCTTTCAGGCTCGCCTTGTCCACGGCAAGATTTTCAAACCTGTGGAAATAGGTTGGGAGCCAGGTCAGAAGAGAGGTGGTGATAAAGACATTCAAGGCAAAGGCCAGGTTGTTGAATACCAGGGTTTTATTGTGGGTAAACTGTCTTGCCATATCAATGAACTGCAACTTTGTTTCTTTGCCGTTTTCTTCTTTTTTAGTTAGGCGGATGGTTTTATAATCTTTGGCAAAATAAAAGATGATTGCGATGATAAGACCGGGAAAGGCCACAAGCCCGAAGGCATGGCGCCAGCCAAAGTGCTGGGCCACAAATCCGCCTATGCCTATGCCAAGAGCACTTCCAAGGGGAATGGATGCGTTCCAGAGCCCCAGGATTCTTGCCCTTTTCTCCTTGGGGAAATTGGCAGAGAGCATGGCGGTTCCGCCGGGTGCATATCCTGCTTCTCCAAGGCCAATGGCTGTCCTGGCGATAAAAAGCTGTGAAAAATTTTTCGTGAATGCACAGGCCAGGGTGGCCATACTCCAAAAGGCCGCCATGATGGAAATACTTTTTGTGCGGCTCCAGCGATCAACAAGGATGGATGCGGGAAAGGAAAAGACCAGAATCGACCAATAGACGGTTGACACCAGCAAACCGCACTGGGCATCGGTCAGGCCCATATCCTGTTTTAAAAAAGGAAAAAGTGATACAATAACCATGCGGTCCATGTAATCAAACATGTAGAGCAGGAACAGCAGCCAGAAAACGGTCCAGGACTGTTTTTTAGTCATTAGACGAACCCTTTTTATACCGGCCGTGTTTGCGTGCAGCTTTGAACATGGCCATGCAGTTTTCAGGATTAACCCCGGGATGCAGGGAATTTGAAGAGCATAGAATCAGGCCGCCGCCTGCTGCCCCGTCTTCAATGGCCTCATGGATCATGAAAAGGGTATCAACCAGCTTAAGCTTATCATTATCATCCATGAGCCTGAAATCCTGTGCTTCAGGAAGGCCGTCTGTGAGGTGTTTTCCGATTCCGATTATGGGGACCTCATTGATGCCGTGGATATACAGGGGTACACAATCGGGTTCTTTTAATTCAAGGGCAGTGATGATTCTTTGTTTTCCGTTCACGGGCGTTTACTCCTTTTTAAGGATAAGGTGGCCTGCAATAGATAATATATTGCCTACCATATTATCTATTTTATAGTCAAATTGTAAAATAGCCCGGGAGGGCTAAATATTGGTATAAGTAAAATTTTTTTTAAAATAATATAAAATTTTTTTTAAAATTGAACTTTATTTGCCAGGAATCATCAAGGCTTCATTGGCTACAATCGCTATAAATTTAAAATAGTTAAAGCAAACTTCCATCCGGGGTCATTAAATTGGCATGGTTGTTGCTAATTTTCATAGTAGAATTTTGTAGATGGCAAATTAGACAAATCAATTCCCCTGTGAGAAAGGATAATTTTATGACACAAAAATTGCTTTACCTAAGTCAGGAAAATGTATCAGATGCCGGTCTTTCCATGGCCCGGATCATTGAGGTAGTTGAAAAAGGATTTGAAGAAATGGGGTGCGGGCGGGTTGAAATGCCACCCAAACCGGGGGTTCACCCGGGGGAGGACGACAATTTCATCCATGCCATGCCTGCCTTTATCCCGGCCATGAACTCGGTTGGCGTCAAATGGGTGAGCGGGTACCCTGGCAACCCTGAAAAAGGACTGCCCTATATTAACGGGCTGTTAATTTACAATGACACCCAGACCGGGCTGCCATTAGCTGTTATGGACTGTGCCTGGATCACAGCCATGAGAACGGCGGCGGCTTCGGCCGTGTCTGCCAGATATCTTGCCCGGCCCGAATCTTCTGTCATCGGTATTCTGGCCTGCGGTGTCCAGGGCCACACCAACCTGGAAGCCATGAATGTCTTGTTTCCATTAAAAAAAGTTTATGCCTTTGACACCCTGCCCGACCAGGCCCAGGCCCTGGCAAAGTATGGGCGGGACACCCTGGGACTTGAGGTTGAAATTGTGTCTGACCCCAAAAAAGCTGTAACCGGATGCGATATAGTGGTTACTTCGGGTCCGATTTTGAAAATACCCCATGAAACCATCAGGTCCGGCTGGGTGGATGAAGGAACCTTTGTTTCCTGTGTGGATTTTGATTCTTTTTTTTCCCGCAACGCCTTAAATGAAGCAGACAAGTGGACCACGGATAATCTGTCCCAGTATACCCATTACAAGGAGAATGTCGGGTTTTTTACGGACTGCCCACAAGTATATGCAGAACTGGGAGAACTGGTTACAGGCAAAAAAAAGGGGAGACAGACCGATCAGGAAAGAACCTTTGCTGCAAACCTGGGACTTGCCATGGAAGACATGGCAGTCTGCCCTCTGATTTTTAACCTGGCCAAAGAAAAAAACATCGGTACCTGGCTGCCCCTTTAAAATAACCTGTCACAATAAGGAGAATGAGTATGGGTATGTACACAGACGAGCTAAATTTTAAACCCCGACTTCAGGTCATCAACACCCAACAAATCGAACAAATCCACATGGCCACCCTGGAAGTGTTGGAAAGAACCGGCATCAAGCTGACCCACCCCAGAGGGCTGGAACTTTTATCAGGGGCAGGTGCCAGGGTGGATGGAGACAGGGTAAGAATTCCCTCCTGGATGGTGGAGGATGCCATCCGAAAAGCACCCAAAAGGATTGTTTTGGGTAAAAGAACCGGGGAAAGAAGTGTCACCCTTGAACGGGACAAGTCCTATTTTGGCCCCAGCCTGGACTGCATTGATTATATGGACCCGGCCACCCACAGCCGAAGTCGCTTTGTGAGCAAACATGTGGAAATCACGGCAGCCCTGTGTGATGCCCTGCCGGCATTTGACTGGTGCATGACCATTGGTATGGCCGATGATGTGGCCCCGGAGCTTGCCGACAGGATCGTGGCCAGAAAAACAATGGAGTTCTGCGAAAAACCCCTGGTTTTCTGCTGCAAGGACACAAACAGCGTTAAAGACATTTATGAAATGGCACTTCTGCTTTGCGGGGGTAAGAATAATTTTGACAAGGCCCCTACCATTGTACACTATTCAGAGCCCATCTCTCCTCTGGTCTATTATGACCCTGCCGTTGACAAGATGCTTTTTTGTGCTGAAAATAATATCCCTTTGATCAATTTTCCAGCACCCCAGGCCTGCGGGTCATCCCCTGCCACCTTTGCCGGAACCATTGTCCAGGCCAGTGCAGAATCATTGAGCGGCCTTGTCATGCACCAGCTGGCAAATCCCGGCGCCCCTTTTATTTACGGTGCCTTTGCCACCATCATGGATATGCGCACCTCCATATTTTCCTATGGCGCCAATGAAATGAGCCTCATGACAGGGGCATTGGCCCAACTGGCCCAGCATTATCGCCTGCCCTTTTTCGGTACGGCCGGTGCCACGGATGCCAAGTTCTGCGATGCCCAGGCCGGCGCTGAAGCCGCTTTTCAATGTTTGAGCGCAGCTACGGTGGGGTCTGGCCTTGTCCATGACTGCAGTTCCTGGATGGACCACGGCAACCTGGTTTCTCCTGAGTTCATGGTATTGGCCAATGATATTGTGACCTCGGTAAAGCATTACATGGAAGGTATCCCGGTGACAAAGGAAACCCTTGCACTGGAGATCATTGACAAGGTAGGCCCCGGTGGTCACTACCTTCAGGAACAGCATACCATGGATCATTTCAGGAAGATTAAATATTCCGACCTGTTTGAACGCCAGGTCTATGCCAATTGGGAAAAAGAGGGGTCCCAAAAATTGGAACAA
>DAOWDR010000737.1 GCA_030638935.1 Desulfobacteraceae bacterium
CGGTTGTATCTATGATCCGGACCGGGGGGACAGAAAGGGTAAAATCAAAAAAGGGACCAGGTTTGAAGAGCTGCCCGAGGACTGGAAATGCCCGGTCTGCGGTGCCAGTACCAAGTCATTTAAATCCCTGGGATAAGGTTCTTTTAATTTGAGTTAAAAGGAGAAAACCATGAAGTGGATGCAATTTTTGACGCCGGCAAAGTCCGTGGATTTTAAAGAGACCCGGGACATGATTGCCAGGGCCAAGGCAGACGAGGTCATTATCCTGGACGTGAGGCAGCCCAATGAATACCGGCAAAGTCATATTCCAGGGGCCACCCTTATCCCTTTGCCCGAGTTATCAGCCAGGCTTGGAGAAATTGATCCTGAAAAGCCTGTCCTGGTTTATTGAGCCATTGGCGGGCGCAGCCGTGTCGCTGCCCAGATGTTATCCGGCAAGGGGTTTAAACTGGTGTATAACGTATCCGGCGGTATCAAAGCCTGGAAGGCCGAAACCGCTCTGGGTCCCCAGGACCTTGGAATGGACCTTTTCACAGGAAAGGAATCAGCCGAAGATATTCTCAAGGTGGCCTATTCCCTTGAGCAGGGACTCCGGGATTTTTATCTTTCCATGGAAGAGAAAGCTGAAAACAGCCGGGTTGCATCTTTGTTTTCAAAATTATCTGAAATTGAACTCAAGCACCAGGCTTCCCTTTTAAGTGCCTATAATGAGTTGGGCCGGGAAAAGGTTACAAAGGAAGAATTTGAAGCCATGGTGGCGGTAACGGCCATGGAAGGGGGTATGACCACAGAACAATATCTTGAGCTTTTCAAGCCGGATCTTAGTTCTGAAATAGAGGTGATTTCCCTTGCCATGTCCATTGAGGCCCAGGCCCTGGACCTTTACCAGAGGGTGGGGGCACGCCTGACCCGGAATGAATCTAAAGATATCATCAACGGCATTGCCAATGAAGAAAAAAGTCATCTGGCAAGTCTTGGAAAGTTGATGGATGAACTCTAAAACCTGATTCCCAAGGGAGACTTCAACGTGAGAAAACATCTTGTGCTTGTCGGGGGAGGCCATGCCCACATGGTCACCCTGGAAAATATTAATTTATTTGTTGAAAAAGGGTACAAGGTCACCGTGATCGCCCCCTCTTTTCACCATTATTATTCGGGCATGGGACCGGGAATGCTGGGTAATACATATACTCCGGAAGGCATCCGGTTTGCCACAAAGCAGGTGGTGACCCAACAGGGCGGGGTTTTTGTAAAGGACAGGGTGGTCCGCATTGATCCGGACAAAAAGCTGGTTTTTACCCAAGGAGAAAATCAGTTTTCCTATGATGTGCTCTCCTTTAATGCCGGTAGCTATGTGCCCATGGAATCAGTCCCTGGGAATAGGGAAGCCATTTATCCTGTTAAACCCATTGAAAAGCTAATGGAAGCATCTGAAAAGCTTAAAATTCTGTTTAAAGAAAAGCCCTGCACCATAAGTGTGGTGGGGGGTGGTCCTTCTTCGGCAGAGGTGGCGGGCAATGTATGGCAACTGGCCAGGCAGGTAAAGGGGTATGAACCAAAAATTAAGATTTTTGCCGGGAAAAAATTTATGGCGAGGTTTTCCCAGTCCATTCGGCAACGGGTCTTTGACCTTTTTCGTAAAAGAGGCATTGAGATCATTGAAGCCGGATATGTGAAAACCGTGACAAAGGACAAGATTAGTCTGGAAACAGGAGAGATTTTTGATACGGATTTTGTTTTCATGGCCCTGGGGGTAAAACCCTCCTCTCTTTTTGAGGCTTCGGATCTGCCAATGGGGCCGGACAAGGGACTTCGTGTCAACCAATACCTCCAGAGTGTGGCATACCCACAGATTTTTGGAGGCGGGGACTGCATCTATTTTGAAAACCAGCCCCTGGACAAGGTGGGGGTCTATGCGGTCCGGGAAAACCCAGTGTTGTTCCATAATCTCATGGCCAGCCTGGATGGCACTGACCTTGAAGTATTTGAACCCGGGCCGGACTATCTTTTGATTTTTAATCTGGGCGGGGGAAAGGGAATCTTACGGAAAAATAAATTTATATTCGGCGGCAGGCTGGCCTTCATGCTCAAGGATTATATTGATAGAAAATTTATCAGGCGATTCCAGGCCATTGAGAACAATTAATAATCCCAATGCGGTATATACATTTTGCAGGGGAAACGGAACCCAATAATGAAAAATAGTCTTAGATTTAAACTCATGCTTGGGGCCGGTATTTTGATCCTGGTCTGGCTCTTTTTCCAGTTTGATCTGGACCGGTATTTTTCCCTTGTCACACTCAAAAATGATTTGGGCCGGTTTAGGGTTTTTTACCAGGGAAACAAGGGCCTGACCATTGGGGTCTATATGCTGGTTTACATTGTCATGGCCGCCCTGTCCCTTCCCGGTGCAACGGTCTTGACCCTGGCCGGGGGGGCTGTGTTCGGTATTTTTACCGGCGTGATCATCGTCTCCTTTGCCAGCACCATCGGAGCCACCCTGGCCTTTTTATTTTCCCGGTATATGTTCAGGGACTGGGTTCAGGGTAAATTTTCCACCAAGATTAATGCCATTAATGCTGGTATCAAAAAAGAAGGGGGTGTTTACCTGTTTACCCTGAGACTTGTGCCGGTCTTTCCTTTTTTTATGATCAATTTGGTCATGGGTCTGACTCCTATTTCCACAGGGCTATTTTATCTTGTTTCCCAGATAGGTATGTTTCCGGGCACAATTGTATATATCAATGCCGGTACCCAGTTGGCCAAGATTGATTCCCTGGGCGGTATTTTATCCCCCAACATTTTGTTTGCCTTTGTTTTACTGGGTTTGTTTCCTCTTGTTGCTAAAAAAAGTATGGAATGGATTAAATCAAAGAAAATTTATGCAGATTACCCAAGGCCAAAGAAATTTGATTACAATTTGGTGGTAATCGGAGCCGGTGCCGCAGGACTGGTGTCCTCTTATATTGCATCTGCGGTAAAGGCCAAGGTTGCCCTTATCGAGGAAAACAGGATGGGGGGAGACTGTTTGAATACCGGGTGTGTCCCCAGTAAGGCCCTGATAGCCAGTGCCAAGCTTTTATCCCAGGCAACTAGGGCAAAGGAGTTTGGGTTTGATGATGTAAAAATTTCATTTGATTTTGCCCGGGTCATGGACCGGGTCCAGTCCATTGTTAAAAAAGTGGCACCCCATGATTCTGTGGAACGGTATACCGCACTTGGGGTTGATTGTATCCAGGGAAGGGCAAAAATCATATCCCCCTTTGAGGTCAGGGTGAAAGGCCGGAATGGAGATCAGATATTGACCACCCGGAATATCATTGTGGCCACAGGAGCCCGACCCATGGTTCCGAAACTGAAAGGGATTGAAAATGTTCAATACCTGACATCGGACACCATATGGAATATTCGTACCCTTCCGAAACGCCTGGTGGTTCTCGGGGCCGGTCCCATTGGTTGCGAACTGGCCCAGGCCTTTTTGCGGCTGGGGTCAAAGGTGACCCTGGTACAGCGGGGGGCAAGGATAATGAAAAAAGAAGATCCCGATGCAGCAAAGATTGTAATGGATAGGTTTGGCGCCGAGGGCATGGATCTGCGCCTCAACCACGGGGCCAGGGAGATCAGGGTCAATGGAGGGGAAAAATCCCTTGTATGCGATCATTTGTACAATTACCAGGACGGGGACCAGGACGGCGACCAGGCCAGGGAAGTTTTGATTCCCTTTGATCAGATCCTTGTGGCCCTGGGGCGCACTCCAAACACAACCGGGTTTGGTCTGGAAGAACTTGGGGTGACCCTGAGCCCAAGGGGGCAGATTGAAACCAATGGTTTTTTGCAAACCAATTATCTCAATATTTTTTGCAGCGGGGATGTCCATGGCCAATATCTGTTCACCCACACAGCAGCCCATGAATCCTGGTATGCAGCGGTAAATGCTCTGTTTGGCAGGTTTAAAAAATTTAGGGTGGATTATTCAGTGATCCCTTGGGCCACCTATACAGATCCCGAGGTGGCCAGGGTGGGGATAAACGAACAGGAGGCCGTGGCTGCAGGGATCGACTATGAGATGGTAACCTATGGGATAGCGGATCTTGACCGTGCCATGGCAGATTCCCAACCCCATGGATTTGTAAAAGTATTGACCATTCCCGGCAAGGATAAAATTCTCGGGGTGACCATTGTTGGGCACCATGGGGCAGATATTATTGCCGAGTTTGTGCTTGCAATGAAACATGGTATAGGGTTAAATAAGATATTGGGAACAATTCATATTTATCCCACCATGGCAGAGGCAAACAAGTATGCAGCAGGCTTGTGGAAACAGCACCATGCCCCGGAAAAATTGTTGACATGGGTGGAAAAATTCCACACCTGGATGCGAAACTAAAATCTTATTTTATGCAACTACTTAAAGGAGAAAGAATCAGATGAAAGTTACTATTAGCAAACAGTGCATGGGTGATAGAAATTGTAACGATCTTTGTTCCGAGGTGTTCAAATATGACGAAGATCAACTGCTGTCCACCATTCAAATAGATCCCATCCCGGAGCACCTGAAGGATCTTGTCCGCCAGGCAGCCTCTGAATGTGGTGCGGATGCAATTACCATAGAAGAGTAAAGAGGAAAGTCATGGCTAAATTCAGGGAAAGTCAGACTGCCGTAAACCTTCATACCTCTTTTGCAGCAGAGACCCAGGCCAGAACAAGGTATAATTTTTTTGCCAACAAAGCCAGGGAAGAAGGATTTATCCAGATTGCAAAAATATTTGATGAAACCGCTGACCAGGAATTTGAACATGCCCTAAGGTTTTTTAAGTTTTTTAACGGGGGCGAACTATCCATTAACTGGTCTTTTCCCACGGGGGTCATAAAAGACACCCATTCCAACCTGTTGTCTGCAGCAGAACTTGAGCGGTATGTCAGTGACGATATGTATGCCAAGTTTGCTAAAACAGCACAGGATGAAGGATATCAGCGGGCCGTGGATACCTTTAATGCCATTATTGTGTCTGAAAAGCACCATGAAAAACTTTACCTGCATTTGGCGGAAAATATCCTATCAGGTAAAAGTTTTTGCCGGGAAGAGGAAACTAGCTGGCGTTGCCTTAGTTGCGGATATATCCACAAGGGCCGTGATGCACCTGATAAATGCCCGGCCTGTGTGAAACCCAAAGGCTATTTTGAGTTATTGTGTGAAAATTATTAATCCATCATAATTACACCGACACAGAGACATAATTGTCTCTGTGTCGGTGTATCAAATTTGTCTCATTTTTGAATCCCTCCTTAAAGCGATTAATGTATCCCGTTATAACCTGTTGATATTAAAAGCTATTGTCAAAATTTTTGTTGCGGCACACAATTTGCTGATAGTAATTATAGTATTTTTAAGGTTAATTGTTCAACAAAACCAAAAACAATGGAGGAAGTATGAATCTTCATGAAATAAAAGATAATTGGGATCTTGTAAATTCTGTTGACTGGGAAATGACACCGGAAGAAGCCATTGCACTTCACCTGGAATGGGGTCCGCTCAGGTCCCAGGCCTATTACAATTCCCGGGATAATAATAATGAGACGGTCTATTTTGTGATAAATACCTGGAAGCAGACTCCCATACTTACCCTGGTCCGAAGACGGGGGTTTGACTCCGAGGAACTGGGTAATTTCCAGCTTCCAAAAAATCTTGAAGACGAATTTTTGCAGGGCATTGGTAAATACAAAGGTGTCTATGCCGTGGAAGGAAATGTCAGAGACTGGCTTAAAAAGGAACTTGAAGTTTAAGTCTTTACTAAGTCTTAAACATAACCGCCTCCCTTAGGTTCCTTGCCTACACCGGAGATCAGGATTCATGCCCAGAATCTTGATCTCCGGTGTTTTTTATTCAATCCTGCCAAGCCTGGTCCTATTTTCCGTTTTTATGGTTTTCGATAAAATCTTTGACCATATGATCCCCCAGCTCTTTGGATCGCTTGGTGGCGGATTCCACTGCATTGATCAGGGTGGTTCTCAATCCCCCCTGTTCCAGGGTGTGGATACCGGCAATGGCAGTTCCTCCAGGGGAGGCTACCCGGTCCTTGAGTTGTCCCGGGTGTTCATTTGACTCCTGGAGCAGCTTGGCCGCACCCAGAACGGTCTGGGTGGATAGGAACAGGGAATCTTTTCTGGAAAGCCCCATCTTTACCCCGGCATCTGCCAGGGCATCCACAATGATGAAAATATAGGCAGGCCCGCTGCCGCTCAACCCGGTAAAGGCATCCATGAGAACATTTTCCTGGATAAAAACTGTTTTGCCCACGGAATCAAAAATAGCCCGGGCCATTTCCACATCACCTTCCAGAACAAATTCGCCTGCTGCAATGGCTGTGGCACTCTCTTTTACAAAGGCACAGATATTGGGCATGGAGCGGATCAGCCGAAGCTCCTTGCCAAGACCCGCTGCAATGGCAGCCAAGGGGACCCCGGCAGCAATGGAAATGATGAGTTTGGATTTGTCCAGGGCCGGGGCGGTCTCCTTGAGAACAGACCCGATGATCTGGGGTTTTGTGGCATAGACAATTATGTCTGATTTTTCAACCACTTCCATGTTGTTTGTGGTGGTTAATACCCCGTATTTAGTGGGAATCTCTTCTAAAAGATCCAATGAAATGTCAGAGCAGATAATATTTTCAGGTTTTGTGGCCTTGGAAAGGACCAAGCCGCTGACCAGTGCTTCCCCCATGTTTCCGCTGCCAATAAACCCAATTTTTTTTTCCTGCAGCATGTTTTTAAACTCCTTCATAAGTGGATTAAAATAAGGAGTTTATATTAAGTCTGTAAACAAAATCATGTCAAGGTAATTAATGGAACAAAGGAAATTCCAGGGTGCGCCAGAGAAATAATAGTTTGGTCCCTGTTTTGCTTTGTTTATATATTAAGGCGTATGATAAGGCATATATTAAGGCGTATGATAAGGCATATATTAAGACCAATTAATGATAGCCAGGGCCGGGGAGAGCAAGATTGATAAAACTAAGGGAAAAACTGGATGCCATATACGAGAAATACAATATTAGAAAATATGTGGATCCTGATCCCCTGTTATTTTTATATGATTATTCCCAGGTCCGGGATCGGGAAATAGCCGGGTTGATTGCAGCCTGCCTTGCCTATGGCCGGGTGGAGATGATAATGAAAACAGTGGGACAGGTGTTGGAAAAAATGGGCAGATCCCCCTTTGATTATTTGAGTGATACTAGGGATGAGGACATTGATAACATGTTCAGGGGGTTTAAATATAGGTTTGCAACAGACCTCCATCTTTCCAACCTGCTAAAGGGGATCAAGGGGGTGATTTTAGAATTCGGGTCCCTTGAAAATTGTTTTTCAACTGGTGCAGGAGCAAAAGATGAGACAGTACTGACCGGACTTTGCCAATTGTATGAGCAAATCAATAAAGCAGGGCAGGCCGGGCATCTATTGGCAGATCCGCAAAAGACCAGCGCCTGCAAGCGGAGCCATCTGTTTTTGCGATGGATGGTACGAAAAGATGCCGTGGACCCTGGGGGATGGGAAAGTGTATCTCCCAATCAATTGATCATACCCCTTGACACACATATGTATAAAATTGGGAAATTGCTGGGATTTACCAGGCGAAAAAGCCCGGATAAAATTTGCGCCCTTGAAATAACCGCCGGGTTCAGGAAAATCTTAAAATCAGACCCGATAAAATATGATTTTTCTTTGACCCGGTTCGGAATTCGCCGAAATCTTGATATGGATGACCTTAACGGTTTTATCAATTCAAGCTTTGACAAACAAATACTATTAGACGATTAGAAGGAGAGTAAGGGTGACCTATAAAGGGTATGAACTGCCGACACTGATACCGGGAAGACTGGTCAAGCGGTATAAACGGTTTCTGGCCGATGTTGAGCTGGAAAATGTTGAGCTGGAAAACAAGAAAATAGTCATTGCCCATTGTCCCAATTCCGGGTCCATGAAAGGATGTGCCACGCCCGGGGCCCCTGTCTGGATTTCCCAAAGTGACAATCCCAAACGGAAATTAAAATATACCTGGGAACTGATTCAAACAGAGGATTCCATGATCGGCGTCAACACCCAGGTGCCCAATAAACTGGTCAAAGCCTCAATTGAAAATGGACTGGTACCTGAATTAAAGGAATATACCAAGGTAAAACCGGAAGTTAAAACCAGCGCCCACACCCGGCTTGACCTGCTGCTGGAAAACGAGACCGGGAAAAAGTGTTATGTGGAAATTAAAAATTGTACCCTGGTGGAGGATGGGACAGCCATGTTCCCAGATGCCGTGACCACCCGGGGGCAAAAGCATTTGGATGAATTGGTTAGCCTGAAAAACCAAGGCCACAGGGCCGTGATATTTTACCTGATCCAGCGAATGGATGCCCGTCTCTTTACC
>DAOWDR010000653.1 GCA_030638935.1 Desulfobacteraceae bacterium
ATGGACAAGTCAAGAGGAATTCAGGCTTTTCTGCCCTGGACCGGGTAAAATATAAGGCCATAAAAAAAGTGAGCTAATCCATACTTTTTTTGGACAAAGAAAAAATATTTTTATCCGGATAACTGTAAATCGTTTAATTAACTGGCGGATGATATTTGGCTATCTGGCGGGAAATGGCAATCAAACTATTGTCTTGGTCCCAGAGTTCCCCGTCTTCTTCCACCAGGCCGCTGCTGATAAACCGGGTGGTAAAAATCCCCCGCAGCCAGCCAGATGTAGGCAATTGTCTGACATTCACCGAATATTCAATGGTGGGAACCCAGGCAACCATGCCGTGGCTGGTAAAAATACAGGGAGGAAAACAGTCTGCAAAAAAAGTGATGGCAGGCACATCAACTTTTCGATTTTCCTTAAACCGTATCCATCCTTTCTGAACAGATCTGTCCGTAAGCTTTCCTGTTGTCCAACCGGCGCACTCAGGATCAAGGCGCATGTCCACCTGGTCAAAGAGAGAATAGCCGCCACCCATGGACGGAACTTTCAAACATTGGTCAGGCGGAGCCATTTTTTCCGGTCCTTTTTCATAGTGTCGGGGCAAAGACTGATCTGTAAATTTTATAAAGGTCCCCATGGCCCGGATTCTCTCTTTACCATCCTGAACAAGCCGGGCCTGTTTCCGTATAAAATTTGTAGATTCAGAAATGGTTTCCAAAAGAATCTGGGCAGGCCTTGGGTCACACCGATCCATGTAGTTTGCCGTGGTAATACAGGAGACAAGATCAGTGTCACCCGCCAACATTGATTGGCTCAGCATTCCCTGGGTCAAGAGGGCCATGGTATATCCGCCGTTGGGAATATGGTTTATGGACCACTGATCTGACATGGTTACATTGTGCACCCCGTCTGATTCCTGTACAAATCCAATATCTCTGTCAAATGCATGCATAGAATTTTCCTTTATCCCATCGATCTGGTCGATCTGGTCGATCTGGTCAATCCCGGATTTTTTCTTTTATAGCCCGGATAATGCCGGAACAAACCTGGTTGGCATCTGCCACAATGGCCACATCGGCCATTTTCATCATGGTGGCGTTGGGGTTTTTATTGATTGCCACAATAAAATCAGCATCCATAATGGCTGCAGTATGCTGGATGGCTCCACTTATCCCGAAAGAGAAAAGAATTTTAGGGCGTATTGCTTTTCCTGCCTGGCCCACAAGGGCCCCATGGTTGATCCAGTTGGAATGGACAACGGGACGAGTGGCCCCTACCTCCCCATTCATGAGTGCGGCCAGCTCAAATAATTTTTTAAATTTACCTTTGCTGCCCATCCCCCTGCCACCGGTGATCACAATATCGGCCTTTTCGATTCCTTTGGTCTTGGAGGGTTTATACTCGGAAAAGATACAGCGAATTTTTTCTTTGGGCATATCCATTGGCAGGGGCAGACGGATTATCTCACCCCTGGCCTTGGCGTCATGGACAAGCTCCTGGAATGTTCCCGGCCGGATGGTGGCCATCTGTGGCCTTTTTTCAGGGGTGATGATCCGGGCGACAAGGTTTCCCCCAAAGGAAGGTGCAATCTGGACCATCCGCCCCTTGTCATCAATTTCAAGGTCAATACAATCGGCTGTCAACCCGGTTTTCAGTTGTTTTGCCACCCTGGGGGCAACCTCCTGACCAAACCGGGTGGCCCCGACAAGCAGGGTCTCAGGCCGATACTCCCGTACCAGTCGGGTCATCAAAAAAGAATAGGTTTCAATGGAATAAATCTTTAATGCCGGATCATCAATCACATAGACCTTAGCTGCCCCATGGGCAATATACTCCCCCGCATACTCATCCATTTTATGGCCAAAGAGCACTGCACAGACCTGCCCCCCTGTCCTTTCAGCAAGATGTGTGGCCCGGGCAAGAATCTGTAGGGTAACCCGGCTTTGGAAATAATTACGATAATCACCCAACACCCAGATATCCTTTGATTTTATCATATCCCCTCTCCGTGTTCGTGGGTTTTCAAATCCTTACCCATGGCACTGCTTATAATTTTACCATATCCGTCAAAAAGCTGATCCACCACTGTCTTGGCGGCCCCCTTCAATACCATGTTCTCTTTTTGGGTGGTGGGAGAATAGACATCCACAATCCTTGTGGGAGAATCCTTTAATGCATTAAAGGTATCATCAAGCCCCAGGCTCTGTGCATCCACCAGGGTGATAGTATCCCCAAAGGCATCCTCTACCCCGCCAAGGCTAGTATACCTCGGGGTGTAGGCCCCCTGGTCAATGGTTACAAGGCCGGGAAGATCCATTTCAAGGAGTTCTAAAAAATCATCCACATGACGCCTAACCCTTACCAGGTTCCCCTGCAATTGTATATCAGATGCATACCCAATTTCCGGAATGGACAAT
>DAOWDR010000151.1 GCA_030638935.1 Desulfobacteraceae bacterium
CTTTTTAAAAGAAAAAATATCAACACGGAATATTTTGGCCATCATATGGGAAACCCTTGAAAAATCGCAGCTGGCAAAGGAAATAAAAGAGGCACAAGAGAGAATAGTCCTGATTTCCAGACGGGACCATTTGACAAATTTATATAACAGGCAATATTTTGACAAGGCTCTGAACGCTGAAATAAACAAGGCCAGGCGATACAAGTTTCCCTTGTCCGTCCTCATGGTGGATTTTGACAAATTTAAAACCGTGAACCAAACCCTTGGATATGAGACCGGAGACCAGATCCTGAAGACCAGCGCAGCCCTGATCCGGTCCATGGTCAGAAATATAGATCTGGCCTGCCGGTACGGGGGTGACCAATTCGGTATTCTGCTCCCCAACACCAGCCTTCAAGGTGCCAAAATTCTGGCCCAAAGAATTTTAAAAGAAATTAACAGCCATGGATTTGATATAGGCGACAAATCCTTTAATTTAACGGTCAGTATCGGTATCGCCTCCCATACAGATAATAAATACCCTTCCCCAAATCAGGATCGATATCCTGTCAAACAGGCCCTAAAGGCATTGGAAAAGGCGATTCAACAAGGGGGGAACACCATCCAACACTTACCCGAAACAAAAAGTGACCGCACCCATGATTGATACCATTGCCAGACAAGACATTTCAGCCTGGGAACAAAAACAAACCGGCAAACAAACCATTCAATTGATAATGACAGACCATGGGGAGCAAAATACCTTTGAATCCTTTGGCTGCGACCTGGCAGACCTTGCACCTTCCATCCGGGTGAAAAAATCCGATAGGGAGGATTCTTTGCCAGGATTTATTCTTAAAGAAAACATCACCTATTCCGCCCTTGCCCTGGACAAGGAACTGCCCCCGTTTCTGGATGGACTCTCCTGTATCAGGAACCATGGGCCCAAACCCCCTGAACCAATCCAAAAAATTTTAGACCAAATCAGCATCCCCTGCGACCTGACCCTCTATATTGCCATGCATTGCCCCCATTGCCCCGGGGTGGTCAATACAATTCTGCCCCTGGCTGTATTCTCCGATAAAATTACCCTGCGAATAATCGACGGCACTTTATTTCCGGAAACCGCCCAAAAGGACAAGGTCATGTCCGCCCCCTGCCTGATCCTCGACAATGGGTTCAGGTGGACCGGAGCCGTGGCAGCAGAAGAGGTGCTTTCCATGATCACCCAACGGGATGTGTCACAGCTGGGTGCCCAAACTCTGAAAACCATTCTGGAACAAGGGGATGCCCTTTGGATATCCCGGGAGATGATCAGGACAGAAACCATTTTTAAGGGGTTTGTCCAATTATTGTTAGCTGACATCTGGTCCGTGCGGCTGGGCGCAATGGTGGTGGTGGAAACCCTTGGAGAAGAACGCCCGGACCTGGCATTAAAACTGTGCCCCATGCTCATCCGGGCGTTTGATCACAAAGATATTCCTGTACAGGGAGATATCCTCTATGCACTTGGCGAAATAGGAAACCTTGAAACAAAGGAATGGGTGGAAAAAATTTATAAGAATCTGGAACACGAGGAACTAAAAGAAGCTGCAAAAGATGCCATCGAGGCCATTGACTCAAGGTATTAGCAGACAGAAAAATTGCACAAGTCCATCACTCTTTGTGGGTAACAGTCAGGGCCTGGATTCTTTCCCTTGCCGCCTGGACAACTTCACCGTCTTCGTCTTTTTGCGTCATTTGCTCCAATAGATTCAGGTCCGTTGTTTTGTTGACAAATTTAATCCGAACCTGTGGATTGGAATGAATATACTTTGGAACAAAAAAATCTGAAAACTTCATGGCACCCTCCTTTATGATTATGAATCACAGGGGATCAGATGCTTTTTTTAAATATTGCCTGATGAGTTCAATTGTCACGTCTCCCATTGTTCTGCCCTCTTTGACCGCAGTAACTTTAAATTCCTTGTGAAGATTTTCCGGCATTCTTAAGGTTAGCTGTTTTAGTTTGAATTTTTCATCCATGGGACCCTCTTACTATTCTTTAGAAAATTCACCCAATACCCCAAACACCTCCATAAAGACATAAAAATGTCTTTATGTCAAGACAGAATCAACAAATCCAAAACAAGAGCACAAATAATTTCCATTGCCTTGACTTTTATTAATGAGAGAAGAATACTGATGATACAAAATCTTATTTAAAAAAATACTATATTTCTATTTCGCCGGATATCATTGCCAGAACATAATTGGAGGGGATATGAAACAAATCTTTCTTACAATAGGAATACTTTTATTCAGTTTCCAAGCTGGGGCCACGACACTCACACTGGTTACTCTTGAAAGCCCGCCGGCCGAATTTACTTTGAACGGGAAAAGCACGGGCAGGAATGTCGAAATTGCCCAGGAATGCCTCAAAAGAATGGGATTTAGCAGTATTGTGAAAATAATCCCCTGGAAACGAGCATTAATAATGGTGGAAAATGGAATGGCAGATGCCATAATTGATGCTGCCTATAACCCCAAAAGGGCTGAGTTTCTATACTATCCTGACCAGGAAATTTATATGGAAGAGTGGTATGCGTTTAAGCGCAAAGATGACCTGGTCACCTTTGACAAGGGGTTAACCAATGTCGGGAACTATACGCTTGGAATTACAAGGGGATTTGAGTATGGCGGTTTGATTCAGGAGGCAATTAATAATAGGCGGTTTAAACAATTGCAAGAGGTTGTTAATAATGAAATGAACATCAACAAACTGATAGCCAAACGGTTTGATGTATTTGTTGGCGTAAAGCTTACCATATTAAATCTTTCAAAAAATATGGGTTATGCCGATGATATTCAAATTGTTCCCATGACTAAAACAAAAAAACCATATCTTCTAAGCTCATCAAAAACATACGTGGCTTTTTCAAAGCAGACCATGACAAAGGATATTTCCATTAATTTTTCAACAACATTAAAAGAAATGATAGCCGATGGAACTGTTGAGCTAATAGAAAAAAAATATTACTGAGATCAAGTCAGAATTTTCATCCCCTGCAAAGGTTCTATCCAACCCGCCAAAAGCTGTTAGCTTCAACTTGACGAAATCTATAATTTCCAATAGGGATATGACAAAAATAATAAA
>DAOWDR010000721.1 GCA_030638935.1 Desulfobacteraceae bacterium
GCATGGTATCGTCTGTCTTTTGACTCCCTTTCAACAAGGGTTTCATCTGGCTTGTCAGACAAGGCATCTTCAGTGGTCAAATGTTGTTTGGAGCGCCGGTCGGCTGTATTGTGTCTCCTGTCAATATGATCTTTATTATTTTCAGGATCGGTATGTTTTTTTTCAATACCCAGCATTTCAGACAGATTCAATAAAGGAAGCAATTCACCCCTTAATCGAACCACTGCTGCATCGCCGACTGTTTCAATTTTTTCTTTTACCTGGGCAGCAGGAATCCTGAGCAGTTCATTCAGGTTTACCTGGGGAAGGGCATATCTTTCATTCCCAACCGATGTGATCTGGCTTGGGATAATGGCCAGGGTCAAGGGCAGTTTAATCTGAATAGTTGTTCCCTGGCCCGGGGTGGAATCCAGTTCAATGATTCCACCGAGGTTCTGGATATTGGTGACCACCACATCCATGCCCACGCCCCTGCCTGACACATCAGTCACCTCTTTAGCCATTGAAAAACCAGGCATAAAAATTAATTCCATCTTATTTTTTTCTGACATCTCAGCCATCTGCTGTTCTGTTACCAGGCCTTTTTCGATGGCTGATGCTGCAATTTTTTCCGGGTATAGACCTTTCCCGTCATCTGTAATGACAAGGTTTACCTGACCAGCATCATGGAAGGCTTTTAATGTGATTGTACCATTGGGCTCTTTGCCCATTTGTTCCCTTTCCATGGGGGTTTCTATCCCGTGGTCAACGGAGTTTCGAACCAAATGGGTTAGGGGATCATTTATGGATTCCAAAATTGTTTTGTCCAGTTCAACATCCTTGCCTTCAATTTCCAGTTCAATTGTTTTGCCCAGCTGTTGGGAAAGATCCCTTACCACCCGGGTGAATTTATTCAGAATATTGGCTATGGGCTGCATTCTGGTTCTCATGATCGCCTCCTGGAGTTCAGAGGTGATCATGTCAATTCGCTGACCGGATATTTCGGTTGCTTTTGCATTGGAAGAACTGATTCCCTGGAGTAATTGGTTACGGCTTAGGACGAGTTCTCCTGCAAGGTTCATGAGGGTGTCAAGAAGTCCTACATTTACCCGAAGGGAGGTCTGGGGCTTTGCACTGATCTGGAGATCTTTTTCAGCTGGTTTTGCCTTTATCTCTTCTTTTTTGACTGCCGGGGGAGCTTGGGCAACCATAACTTTTGGAGCCGGTGATTCACTAGCAATAGCCTGGGGTGCACTTGCTATGGCTTCCGATTTTTCTGTGCCAGGCAATGTCATTGGCTGGGGGTCTGCTTCAGTGGCAGATGTTGGAACAATCATTTGGTCTGTAATGGCATGAATATATTGTTTGTTGATATCAAAGAGGGTCTCGGTCATGTCATACTCAATGATGGATGCAAAGAGAACTTGAAAGGGAATCCTGCTTGGGCTGGTGGTATCGGAAAGTGTGCCCACGGAGTCAAAGTCAATCCGGGAATCGATAATGGTCCCGGTTTTCTGGAGACTGTTCAACACTTCAATGGGATTTTTTTCTTTGCGCTGGACATCATTGATCAGGTCATACTCAACCAAAAAGAGGTTCTTACCTTCAGCTTTGTATTTTTCGATTTCATAAAGGGAAAGGTGTTGAAAAATTCTACCGTCAGCAAGGACAATATCAACCATTTCAGATACCAGGGATTGTTTCTCCTCCGGCAGGGAGGACTTTGTTATATTTTCCAAGGCTGTGATATGGTCAGATACATCCACATCATTACTGGTATCAATATTTTTCAGCAGATTTTCAAGCTCATCAAATCCTTTTAGAAGAACAGAAATTCTTGTTGAATCGGGCGTTAATTCGTTGTTTCGAATCAGGCCTAGTACATTTTCAAGGTGATGGGCAAGGTCTTTTATAGTATTCAGTCCCATAAACCCGGCACCGCCTTTAACAGAGTGGGCTGCCCTGAAGACATTGTTCACCAGGTCAATATCTATGTTTTCACCGCCTTCCTCAATTGTTAAAAGATCACTTTCAATATCACCGAGATGATCCAATGATTCTTCAATATACATTTGTAGGGTTTCGTCATCTTCAAACATATTAAATCTCCCGAAAGGTTTATTCCTGAAATGGACAAACTATCTAATAAATAAATAATTTACAGAAAAGTAAATAGAAAGTCAAACTAAGAATAGGCTAAAGGCGGGAGGGTTCATATTTTGCGAATAATATGGTTGGGCCGGCAAGAATGTTCCAGACCAATTATTGCCCGGGTGTTTGGCTGGGCATTTTCAATCCGGTTCTGATCTGGATCAGATAATTCTAATATATCCGATTCCATGGCCGGTCCTTTAGGCGTGAGGATTTCAACCCGGTCATTTTTATTGATTTTATTTCTGATTTCAACCAGGTAGCGTTTCCCATCTATACAATCCAAAACCTTGCCAATAAAACTGTGAATTTTTCCCTGGTGGATGTTATCATAATTTGGGAGCTGTTCATCTGAATTGCCAAAATAAAATCCCGTGCAATAGGCCCTGTGATAAACTTGGAAAAGTTCTTTTCGCCATTCTTCTTTTACTCTATAGTTTTCAGGATTCGCCATATAAGCGTCTATGGCATTTCGATAGGTTTTCACCACTGAAGCCAGGTAGTTGATGCCTTTCATCCTGCCTTCTATTTTCAATGAGGAAATTTGGGCATTGATTAAAGCGGGAATATGGTCAATCATGCACAGGTCCCTGGAATTAAAAATGTATGACCCCCTGGAATCTTCCATTAATGGATGAAATTCATTGGGCCGTAATTCTTCGACCACTGCATACTTCCATCGGCAGGGATGGCTGCAAAGTCCCCTGTTGCTGTCTCGATTACTGAGAACATTGCTTAGCAGGCATCTGCCGGAGTATGAAATGCACATGGCGCCATGGATGAAGGCTTCGGTTTCGATCTGGGTGTTTTGGGTAACCTCGCCAATTTCATTTAGAGATAATTCCCTGGCCAAATTTACTCGTTTAACACCGAGTTTCTGCCAGAACAGAGCAGTATTAAAGTTGGTTGTATTGGCCTGGGTACTCAAGTGAATATCAATGTGGGGAATTATTTCACCTGCCAGCATGATAATCCCTGGGTCCGATATGATTATTGCATCCGGACGGATTTGGTTTACCTTTTCCAGGAAAGTTCTGATTTGCCCCTGTTCGTGGTTTCTTGAATAAATATTACAGGCCAGATAGATTTTTACATTGGCATCATGGGCATAATGAACTGCTTCTGTCAGCTCTGAGTCTGTGAAATTTCCCGAGAAGTTTCTGAGACTGAAATCTTTTCCGGCAAGATAAACCGCATCTGCACCATAGTGAATGGCGATTTTAAGTTTTTCAAAATTTCCGGCCGGTGCAAGTAATTCTGGTTTGAATATTTTATTAAGCATGGGTTCTGTGGTTGTGGTGCCCCCGGCAAGAATCGATGCGCACATGGATTAGGAATCCAGTGGAACGTATTGTTTGCCGGAAAGTTTATCCTTACAGTATCAAGGGTTTCCCTTGGTCGTGTTAATGTAAAAGTTCAAAAATATCAACTCAGGCCAATATACACCATGTTTTTGTGGGATACCACAGTAAACATGAACCATGGTGAATTGATATGGGAAAAATAAAAATAGGCTGTTATCTGCTTGGAAAAACTATTCAGGTTCTTTGCCAAATCCAAACTATATTTTTTTACTGAATCCCTTCTATTCAATACCTAATAGAGCAGTTACTGATTTAGCTACCGCATGATCCACTTCTTTATTCGAGGCTTTTGCCAAAGCCTCTGCTGCAATATTGTGAGCCTCTATGGCCTCTTGTTTCGCTTCTTCCGCTTGATTTTGCAGGTCCAGATCATCGGGGTTATTTACAGCTTGCTCAGCCAGATTTTTGGCCTTGGTATTAGCTTCCTGAAAAGAGATCGTTGCCTCCTTATATCCTGCAACCATCCCTACGGCAGAATGAGGAGCTGCATTATTCAATGCATTCTGAGAGGCATGGGCAGCATTTAATCTTCCTAGGCTACTGGCAGTCGCACCATGGTTGTTTCCATGCCCTTTGGCTTGTCCATTAGCATTTCCGTTGTCGTTGCCGCCACCGCTATTGCCGCCATCGCTATTGCCGCCATCGCTATTGCCGCCATTACCGCCGCCATTACCGCCGCCATTACCGCCGCCATTACCGCCGCCATTACCGCCGCCATTACCGCCGCCA
>DAOWDR010000566.1 GCA_030638935.1 Desulfobacteraceae bacterium
AAAATTGAAAAAAAATATAAAGAGCTATTTAACCATATTGCAGATCCCATAATGGTATTTGACCGGGAAGATCTTAATATTATTGACTGCAACCGGTCATTTTTAAATATTTACGGGTATACCAAAGATGAACTCAAAAAAATGACTCCCCACGATCTGCACCCGGAGGAGGAGCTGGAAAAGGTCAACCAAAATATTAATAACAGAGAAAAACACAGGGCCAATAGGTATACCCACATCACCAAAAATGGCAACTCCATTGATGTGGAAATCAGAACCGATGAAACCGAATACCAGGGAAGAGGTGCCTGGATCAGCAATATTCGGGATATTTCCGACAGGAACAGGCTTGAAAATGAACTGAGAGAACACAGGGATGCCCTGGGTAGCCTGGTTGAAAAAAAAACAAGGGCCCTTAAGGAAGAGATTGCAGAACGCAAACAAACGGAAACAAAATTTAAGACCCTGTTTGAATCCAGCTCAGATGCTGTGGTGTTGATGGACAAATTCGATTTTTTTGATTGCAACCAGGCAGCATTAAACATATTCGGGTGCCAATCAAAGGAAGAATTTTGTTCACGCCATATCCGGGATTTCTCCCCAAAAACACAAAAAAACGGACAAAAATCAGAGGATCTGGCAGCAAAGAAACTAAAAGAAGCCTATGAAAACGGAAGTGTTAATTTTGAATGGACCCACAAAAATTTAAAAACCCAAAAAACCTTTCCGGCCGATGTATTGCTGTCCGCCATGGAACTGAACAAAAAAATAGTTCTCCAGGCTGTGGTCCGGGATATTACCCAGAGGAAACATGATGAAGAAAAGTTGAGGCAAAGCGAGGAAAAATACCGGGGTATCATAGAAAACATGCAGGATGTTTTCTATAGGACCGATATCGACCAGAACCTCTCAATGATAAGCCCATCCGGCCTACGGCTTCTGGGATATGATCCAGATGCCAAGCTCCTGGAACATAATATCGGAGCACTTTTTTATAGAAACAGCCCCCAATATGCCCAATTTATAGAAACCCTGGGGCAAAAAGGCCAGGTCAGCAATTTTGAACTTGAGCTTTTCACCAGGGACGGCAACACTATTCCCATCATATCCAGCAGCAAATTTTATACAGATTCCCAGGGCAACCCCCTGGGGATTGAGGGCACCATCACCGATATCAAGGAACGCAAAGAGGCGGAAGAACAGCTCAAACAAGCCAAGGTGCAGGCTGAATCAGCCGCAAAGGCAAAAAGTGAATTTCTGGCCAACATGAGCCATGAGATCCGCACCCCCATGAACGGAATCATGGGCATGGCGGAACTCATCCTTGACACTCCCCTTGATGATCACCAGAAAAGACTTGCCGCCACAATAGGCACAGAAGCTAACTCACTGCTTGAAATAATCAACTCTATCCTGGATTTTTCAAAAATTGAAGCCGGAAAAATGGAACTGGAACAAATGGCTTTCAATCTCAGGCTTTTGTTTGAAGGTCTATGCGCCACCCTGGCCATCACCGCCCAACAAAAGGGGTTAGAATTAATTTCCTTTCTGCCCCCTGGTACCCCGGAGCAATTAATCGGAGATCCGGGACGCCTGCGCCAGATTCTCATGAACCTGATCGGCAATGCCATTAAATTCACCCTTATGGGGGAAATCTTCATTTGGGTGGAAACAATGGAACAAAACAATGAGCAAATCACCCTGAAATTCTGTGTAAAAGATACGGGCATCGGTATTCCAAAGGAAAAGCAGGGCAGCATATTTGAAAGCTTTGCCCAGGCAGACGGGTCAACCACCAGGAAATACGGCGGCACAGGGCTTGGCACTACGATTTCAAAACAATTGGTCCAAATGATGGATGGTACTATCGGCCTGGAAAGCAAGCCCCTGGTTGGGTCCACCTTCTGGTTTACAGCTCGCTTCCAGCCAGATCCTGCCGCAATCCAATCATCCCAAAAAGTTCCGGACACGGATTTAAAAAACAAAAAAATATTGATTGTGGATGACAACAAAAATATTCAATTTGTCCTTTCAGAACATTTAAAAGGCTGGGGATGTGTACCAAAAAAAGCGGATACTGCCTCCAAAGCACTCTGTCTTCTCAACATCAATGAACCTGACAAGCAGGTTGACCTAATTTTGTCAAATGTCAAAATGCCGGGAATGGACAGATTCCAGCTTATCAAAGAAATCAGGAAAATTCCGGCCTTAAAGCAGACTCCAATTATCATCCTCACCTCAATGGGGATACTAGGTGACAGCAGACAATGCCGGGATCTTAAAATCCAGGGTTATCTGACCAAACCTGTCAAGAACCAGGATCTGAAAACCGCCATCAAATCGATCTTAAGCCATGACCAGATAGTGCCAGGGCCTTGGGAATCTCCGATTACCCGGCACACCATTTTAGAAAATAACCGAAAAAACACACAGATCCTGCTGGTCGAAGACTATCCCACCAACCAGCAGGTGGCGACCAAACACTTAACCAGTCAGGGATACCAAGTCAGTCT
>DAOWDR010000026.1 GCA_030638935.1 Desulfobacteraceae bacterium
AAACAAGGCGGTGGAGATGGCCGTCATCCCGATGCGCTGACCTGCCAGGCTGAACGATTTTGAACTTGATATCAAGAGGATGTAGTTATCCGTGTAGTTGGCGACCGTTGGTATAAAGGGTGGCCGGCCAGGCTGGGAATAATCTTTCCTGAAATCCATGCCGAAATAGGCCAGGTCTTCCATGACAATGCAATCGTATTTTGTGGCCAGCTCACCTATGATTTTAAGTTCCTGGTCGGTAAAACAGATCCAGGCAGGATTGTTGGGATTGGAATACATCAGGGATGCCACATCCCCTTTTTTAAGATAAGTTTCCAGTTTATCCCTTAATTTTTCTCCCCGAAATTCATAGACATCAAAATGGTCATGGGGAACCCCGAGAACACTGGCCTGGTTTTTGTTCACGGGAAATCCCGGATCAATGAATAAAATTTTATTTTTTCCTTTGGTCCTGCGGGTGGTGCACATCATGGCCATGTAGCAGCCCTGCATGGAACCCACCGTTGGAAAGCAGGAAACAGGGTTGATATCCACATCAATGAAGTTTTTAACAAACAGGGAAATTTCCTGTTTCAGCTCGGGTATCCCGTCAAAGGGCGGATATTTGGAACCCACCCCTTTTTTTAGGGCCTCAATTTCAGCATCCACGGCAATCTTCGGGGGCTCAAGACCTGGGACTCCCATTTCCATGCGGATAAATTGCTCTCCCGACGCCGCCTCAATATTGTTGACAATTCGATTCAATTCCCTGATGGAGGCAAGACCCACGGATTCAAGTCCCATGTCATCGATTTCCTGTTTTACTATTTTGCTGTCAATGGGCGTGTGCATAGGGTTCTCCTGTCTGTTCAGTATAAGGTTGATTAGTTATCTGATTAACTATTTGATTAAATTTATAGTATGGAGTTCTCTGGTATTTTGCAAGCTTAAATCAAAGGTGTTTTTTTTTCTATATATTTTTTTAAGGCATTTCTGGTTGTATCAAAGGCAAGTTGATCCCAGGGTATATCCTCTTTTTTAAATTCATCAATTGACATTGATTCATGGCAGGGCCGGATAGTGCCTCCTGTTATGTCACTCTGGTATACGATGATTATATTTGCCTCCCCTGGATAGGAGTAGTTGCCCAGAAGGCAATTAATGGTGGATACCAATCCTGTTTCCTCAAAAAATTCACGCCTTGCCGCCTCCTCAAGGGTCTCCCCCCTGTCCACAAAACCTCCCGGAAGAACCCAATGGCCTTTTTTAGGTGATTTGTTCCGCCTTTGAAGTACGATTCCCTTATCGGTTTCTGCAATGGTGCAGGCAACAAGCTTTGGATCAAGGTAAAAAATAAATTTGCAATCCTTGCACACAAGTCTTTGGGGTTCGTGGCGGATAAGTTTTTTATTTTCAAACTCCCCCCTGCACAAGGGGCAGAATTTATAGACGCTTTTTTTGTTCATAATAGTTTGCAATCCGATATCTTTGATATTCAGGTCAATTTAATAAAGCCCATAATGATATATATTCAGGTGTAAGGCAAATTTAATTTTGAAATTTTACAACTATTTACCTTGCCATTTTGATTCACTTAAAAGAAGATGTGATCTCTTTTAATATAAAAGGAACCAGAGGCAACCATGCGAGTTTGCAAATCCTATACATTTGATCACGGAATCAGGGGATTCAAGTTGGGCTGGTCTTTGGCAGGCCCGCCTTTGATGACGGTATATTTATATATATTTGACCATATCATGATCGACACCGGCCAGTCCCACATGGGAAACCAGGCCCTTGCCATTGCCCGGGAAAATTGCGTGGATCAAATTTGTTTAACCCACCACCATGAAGACCATTCCGGTAATTGTGCGATGATTCACAAAAATCTGGGAATCAAGGTTCTTGGCCATTCATTGACCAAAGAAAAGCTTAAAAAACCCTATGGGATACTGCCCTACCAAAAATATGTATGGGGAAAGACCACCCCTGTCCATGTAAGCTGTTTTCCTGAAACCATGGAAACAGGCCAGGGCAGGATGATACCCCTTCACACCCCGGGCCATGCCAGGGACCATGTTGTATATTTTTTGCCGGAAAAGGGAGTGATTTTTTCAGGGGATCTGTATCTTGGGGATCGGATCCGTTATTTCAGGGCGGATGAAGACATGGGAACCCAGATCGCCTCCTTGAAAAAGGTGATGGAATTGGATTTTTCCACCCTTCTTTGCAGTCACAATCCCAGGCAGACCCGGGGTCGGTACCATCTCAAAAACAAACTGGATTTTCTGGAAAATCTATATGGAAATATTATCCGCCTATGGAAAACCGGGATGACCCGGAAGGAGATCTTCAAGGACTTAAAATTAAAAGAAAATTATTTTACCAAGTATTTTTGTTTTGGCAATGTCAGCATGATTAACGGGGTGAGATCTGCCATCCGGCATTATGAGCAGGATCAAAACAGGGCATAGTCCCCAGGGCCTATGCCCTGTCGGGCAAATCCGGTTTTTCCTGCATTTTTTTCCTGAACCGTGCCACATGGTCCCGGATAATGTCAGCAGCCATGGCAGAGTCATGGAGTTTCATGGCGGCAATTATTTTTTCAAAATCGGTTAGATTTTCCAGGGTTCTTTCATGGTTCATGGGAAGATAGGATGAATAGTATTGGTGGATATTGTCATGGATACTTTTTTGTACAAATTGGAATACCGGGTTTCGTGACATGGTTCCAAAATAGGTGTGCATGGTTTCGTCTGTTTTTAAAAAATTTTCCCAGTCCTGGTTTTCAAAATAGGTTTTGGCTTTTTTGAAAAGCCGTTCCATCTCCTGGATATCTTCGGGGGTGGCTCTTTGGGCTGCCAGTTCCACAATGCTGCCTTCTATTTTGATCCGAAATTCTGCCAGATGATCCAGGGACACGCCTCCGGAGCGAATTAAAAGTGCCAGGGACTGGACAATGGGGTCGGCATCTATCTGCTTCACAATGGCGCCCCCGGTCACACCAAGCTTGATTTCAATGAGTCCTTTTTGTTCAAGCACCCTCAAGGCCTCCCTCAAGGTTCCCCGGCTGGTGTTGAACATATCTTTAAGTTCCCGTTCCGCCGGAAGTTTGGTGCCGGGTTCAAGTTTTCCACTTAAAATAGCATCCTGTATCTGTTCAACCACATCCTGGAATACCCGGCTTTGCTTGGCTTTTTTAAACATGAAATATCCTGCTAGTTGTTATTTAAAGTGTTCAATCCCTGAAAAATCCCTATATGGATTAAAGTGTTTTAAAACATCTAAATCCTCTTCTGTCAATTCATAAGTTACTATTCTTGTTAATAATTCACCCAGACCCGGTCCCAGCATATAGCCCTGGCCGCACATGCCCACGGCATTAATAAAATTAGGAAATTCTTTATCTGCCCCCACAATGGGGAACCCGTCCGGTGTCATGGGGTATTGTCCCCGCCAGGTCCGTCTGACCTTGAGGTTGGCAAGTTTGGGAAAAAGGGTGACCATGCGCTTGGCTACATGGGGCAGGAATACCGAAGTGGCGTTCCCTTCGGTTTCCTTGATCAGGTGTTTGGGGGTGAGACAGAAGATAACCTGGCCCTCATTGTTCTGGTAAAAATAATAATTGGCCGAATCTTCTGTGGCAGGATCACTGGAGGGTCTTAAATCCACGATCATGGGGCCAAAAAATCTCTGGACCGGTTCTGTTATGGCCCCTTCGTGGCTGTCGGGCTCCACGGGCAGGTCAAGGCCCGCCATCTGCCCTATCTTCCTGGCATAATTACCTGCGGCATTGATGACTTTGCCGGCTGTATAGCTCCCCTTGTCCGTGGTGACCTTGATCTGGGTATCACTTTCTATGGAAATATTGGTAACCTTTTCTTTAAACTTATATTGGGCACCGTATTCAAGGCTTTTAAAATAAAAGGCATTGATGGCCAGCAGGGGAGAGGCACTGCCGTCCTTGGGGGAATAGGTGCTTCCCACAAGGTTTTCCATGTTGATACCCGGCACAAGTTCCTGGTATTCTGCGGGAGTGAGCCAATCAATATCCAGGTTAAAGGAGGCCTGAATTTTCATCAGATCTTTGAGTTTTTTGGCATCTTTGTCCGTATAGGCTGGAAAACTGTAGCCATTTTGGATCCAGCCTATATCGTCCCCGTGGGTCTCTTTCCAGGTGGAGAAAATATCAATGCTTCGCAGGCAGGTGGCAATCTTTCCCTTGTCCGAATGGGTGGCCCTGATACCTCCGATGGCTTTTTTGTTCTGTCCCTGTCCCGGTGATGCAAGGGAATCTATGACCAATACCCTGATTTTTTTTTGGGCCAAAGCCAGGGCCGCAGGAACCCCCACTGATCCGGCACCGATAACGATCACATCAAAGGTTTTCATGATTTTTCTCCATTGGCAAATTTTCCCAGGGGAACTTCAATATACAGGGGGCGTCTTACGTTTTTGACTATGTCTTCCCTGGCGGTTTTTTCTGCCATAAATATCTGGTTCATCAGGTTTTCACAGGTTTTATACCCGCAGGGGCCCATGCCGGCCCGGGAGATGGCCTTTATCTGGTTCATGTCCGTGGCGCCCTGTCTGACAAGATCCCGGATCTGGCCTGCAGTCACCCGCTCGCAAAGGCAGATTATTTCGTCATCCTGGATATGGTTATGGGGGATTTTCTCTGTGATCTTTTCAGAGACAGTCTTGCCCTGGATGGTAAATGCCACCACTTTTTTGGCAATTGCTTTGGGTACCCTGACCCGGACAATCCAGGTGTTGTCACTGTCCTTGGTGGGCCGGGCTCCTAGAACCGTGTATTTGCCAAGATCATTTCCGTCCACGTCGCAGCAGGCAATGGTGTCGTTTTTTTGAACCTCAATATTGGAGATCTCATAGGGCAGAAAGACCACTGGGTTTTCCAAATCTTTTCTATAATCCACCAGGGTAATGGCAAGCCCGGGACAAATGGTCAGACATTTCATGCAGCCTTTGCAGCTCCCGTCAAACACGGGACGCCCCTTGATGGGGTCTCCGTCCATGGTGATGGAGCCTTCCGGACAGACCGTTGAACAGGGGTTGCAGGGAATCTCCTGTTTGCAGTGGATCACAGGAAAAATTCCCTCTTCCTTTTCCGGGGCGCAAAGTTCCTGTACAGGACCGGGAGGGGATTTTAAAATATCAGCCTTTTCGTACCAGGAGTCGGGAATTTGTCTGGCCTTAGGGTTCGCCTTTTGGACAATTTTCAAACCCGCTATTTTTCCGTTGAACATGGCCGACGAGGCCTCGGCGATTTGGTCGGCATCCCCTGCGGCAAAAACCTTTATTCCTGCAGCCTTAGCTTCCTCGGTAAATTCAGACACAGACTCAAGCCCTACTGCAATGAGAATGGTATCGCATTCAAAACTCTTTTGGGTCCCTTTAATGGGGACAAAATTTTTATCAATCTGTGAAATGGTTACCGAAGAAACAGATTCATTGCCATTGGCTGCGACAATGGAATGTGAGGTGTAAATCGGGACACCAAGGCGTTTGAGTTTGTCTTCATGGACCTTGTATCCCCCGCATT
>DAOWDR010000533.1 GCA_030638935.1 Desulfobacteraceae bacterium
GTCCCATGTTGCCTTCACTGTTCTCAAAATCAATGGGATTGACCTTATGGGGCATGGTGGAGGAGCCGGTCTCTCCCTCTTTAATCCGCTGCTTAAAATAGCCAAGGCTGATATATCCCCACATATCCCGGTCAAAATCGATCAAAATGGCCGCTGCCCGGACCAAAGAATGAAGCACCTGGGACAATGAACTATTGGGATTAATCTGGGTGGTAAACAAAATGGGTTCCAGATTCAGATGGTTGGTGATGAAACGTTGTGATGCCGAAATCCAGTCAATCTCCGGAAAAACAAACCAATGGGCATTGTAGTTTCCAGTGGCCCCGTTGATTTTGGCCTGCACATCCTTTGCCTCCAAAAACAGAGTTTCCTGACGAATCCGCCAGGCAAAATTGACAAATTCTTTTCCCACCGTGGTAGGAGTTGCAGGCTGCCCATGGGTTCTGGACATCATGGGAATGGCTTTGTATGCAATCGCCTTTTCTTCTATTTTTTCAATGTAAAGATTCAATAGGTCTGTTGCCAGCTCCTTGCCTTTTTTAAGCATCAGGGCATAGGCTGTATTGTTAATATCGTCGGAGGTGCAGGCAAAATGAACCCATTCCCTGATATGGGAAAGACCTCCCTTGTCAAGCTTGTCCTTTATAAAATACTCAACCGCTTTTACATCGTGATTGGTCTTTTTTTCAATATTTTTTACCTGTTGGGCATCTTCTGCATCAAAATTTGTATAGATTTCATCTATGGGTTTCAAATCAATGGGCTCTAAATCAATTCCACCTTCCTGAACAAGCTTAAGGTCGCTGATAATAAATTTAAGCCACTCAACCTCAACCTGCACCCGATGTCTGATCAGTCCGTATTCAGAAAAAATCTGCGCCAGTTCATGGGTCAGTCCTGCATATCGTCCATCCAGGGCAGTAATTGCTTTTATCGTTGTCATAACCACTCCATTTTAAAGCCAAAATTAAAACTAAATATTTAAAATAATTTGACATTAACAGTCAAATTATTTAAATTTCTAAGAATACAAAACATCAAATATAAATAACAAACTAAAAACAAATTAACAATCTAAAACAAAAGTATGCCCATGGCAATTTTAGATCGCAAATTTGATTCTATCAAATTCAGCCCTAAGTCTGCTGAATTATTCTGGAAAGTTCTTGTCATTGACGATGAACAAGCCACCCATGATATCATGGACAAGGCCCTGAAAGGACTGAGTTTCAGTGGGAAATCACTTTCAGTCCTCCATGCCGATTCCAGAGGTACCGCAAAAAAAATAATCAAAAACAATCCAAATATCGCCTTGATTCTGCTGGATATTATCCTTGAAACCAAGGAGGCCGGATTTGAACTGGTGCACTGGATACGAAAAGAACAAAAGGAGACCTGTGTTCAGATTGTCATCCACACCGGCAACAGCGATATTTTTTTAGAGCAGGAGGTTATTGAAGCCTATGATATAAATGATTACCTGGCAAAAACAGATGCAACCTTCCAACGACTTCAAACCCTTGTGAAAAAATCCATCCGGTCATTTGCCACCCAGTCGGCCCTTGAAGATGAGCTTGCCCACAGAAAAAAAATAGAACTAAAATTAAAAGAAAAAGAAATATTATTAAAAGACCTCATTGATAATATCGGCGATATTTTATGGCAGACAGACAGGGAAAATTCATTTACCAATATTTCCAAAAATGTTGAATCCATAACCGGGTACGGAAAAACCGGATATGAAGCTCAACCATTTTTTTGTTTCATGACCGAGGCGTCCAAAAAAGAGGTCTGGCCCGAGATTCGAAATCTGATGAACAAACGTGAAAAATTTTTAAATATTGAAATCTCCCGTAAAAACAAAAAAGGGGATGTTAAATATTATTTTACCAGCGGCAGTCCTTTTTATAATGGAAAAAATGAATTCCAAGGATTTCGGGGGGCTGAAAAAGATATCACTGACCTGGCCCTCTCGAAAATTGAAAAAGAAAAATTATTCTCCCAGTTAAGGCATGCACAAAGGCTGGAGGCCATGGGTACCCTGGCCGGTGGAATTGCCCATGATTTTAATAATATCCTGGGAGGAATATTGGGGTATGCCCAGTTGCTCCAGCTTGAATTGAAAAACAATCAAACAGGGATATCCTATACAGACCAAATCCTTTCAGGGTGCAATCGGGCAAAAAACCTGGTTCTGCAAATACTGGATTTCAGCCGACAGCGGGAAACCATATCTTCACCCAAAATAACTGATCCGGTAAATATTGTTCAAAAGACTTTAAAGCTACTCAGGGCTTCCATCCCTTCTTCCATTAAAATCCAATCAGATATTGCCCAAGATGTTGGTTTCATCCTTGCAGACCCGCAACAGATACACCAGGCTGTCATGAATCTTTGCACCAATGCACAACAGGCAATTGAAAATTCAATGGGCCAGATCACCATACAGGTTAAAAAGATTTGCCTGGATTCAAGCAATCATATACGAAATCCAAACCTGAATCTTGGCTTTGGTGATTTCACTACCATTTCAGTCCAGGATACTGGAAAAGGAATTGAAACAGATACTTTGGGGAAAATTTTCAATCCCTATTTTACCACCAAGGACAGGGGGGATGGCACGGGCCTTGGTCTGTCGGTTGTCCATGGGATTGTAACACGTTTTAACGGAACCATCACAACTGAAACCTGTCCGGGGAAAGGCACCACATTTACCCTGTATTTCCCCAAACACAAAGAAAAAACAAGAACCAAAGAGAATAATCGCCTGATACAAGGAGAAGCATCAGTGCTGTTTATCGATGATGAACCCACACTGGTCGATCTTGGAAAAAAAATGCTTGAGAAGCTGGGTTACAAAGTGATAGCAACAAATTCTCCATTAAACGCCCTGGAATATATACAAAAAGAACCCTACCGATTTGATATTGTTATCACTGATATGACAATGCCGGATATACACGGAACCCAGTTGGCAGCAAAAATTAAACTGGTAAATCATTTGATCCCCATTGTGCTTGCCACAGGGTTTACGAATCTGGTTCAAACCCAGAAGGCAAACCCATCTGGAATTGATGCAATATTGCCCAAAC
>DAOWDR010000384.1 GCA_030638935.1 Desulfobacteraceae bacterium
AGGGGATGACGATTTACTAAAAAAAATCAAAAAGGGGATCACTGCAGAAGGACAGATCCAGGGAGGTCAAAAAGCCATGGCAGCCGGATTCCAGGTATCAGAGTATTGGATGCCCGGCCTTGGAGGAAGGGAAATGACCCGGGCCCATGCAAAAAACACCGCCCGGGTACTCAATGCCGTCAACCCCCACTACATCCGCTCACGACCCTTCCGGGCCATTGCCGGCACCCCGCTCCACGCCCAGATCCAAAAGGGAGAAATTAGCATGCTCTCCCCCAAAGAACAGCTGATGGAGCTAAAACAGATGATCACAGCCCTTGAGGTAAGCTCCAGGGTCTGTTTCGACCATGCAGGAAACAATTGGCGAAATTCCCAGGGCCGTATTCTCTTCACCCATGATTACGAAGGATATAAATTTCCCGAAGAAAAGGCCAGGGTTCTGGATCTCATTGGGGAAGAGCTGGAAAGCGCCGCCCCACCCACATCGTTTATTCATTTATAGGGGCCTTGCCATTCAAGTGCTTGGCGATCCTGTGACCGATCCGGATCGCCTCTTCCCATCCCTGGGTCTGATCTTCAACCCGTGAATACCCGTAATCAGATGTTCTGGCATCGGGACCATACATCATCCCTACCCCACTCATCCGGCAGTCATCTCCCTTCCCGCAGGTTAGGCAGGGAAGATTTCCCTGGACCGTCAACTGCCCCATAAGTTCCATATGTTCATAATTTTTCAGTTCTGCTGCCAATGCCTGATTCACAGAAACCATCACCTCGGGAACCAGGCAGGTCAGAACCGTTGCACAAAGTTTCCCCTTGAGCAGATTGTTTACGTGCCTCAGGGACCATAACCGCTCAAGAAGCGCTTTGGTAAACCCGTCTATCTGACCATAGGGGGTATATCCTCCAATGACAATTACCCTGGCATCCTTGATTTTTTCCGCCAATTCCGGAAAATCATCTTTTACCTTGCAGATATTGTCCGGCACACATTTTTTGCATGCCATACAGGGCCTGACGTTTATATCACTTAATTTCACAAATTCAGATTCACGCCCGACAGCCATCATTATTGCCTTCACAAGCCTGTCCGTGTTACTGTTTTTCACAGGACTTCCGGAAATACCCAACACCTCAACACCCATAATATATTTCCTTTCAAAAGATTGCCTTAATTTTTACAAAATTTAATACCTTAATTTCTGTTATTCTTTCACTCTTGTATGGTGAAGTCACATTAAACCTGCAATTTTTGCACATTCTACATTACAATTAATGGCAGATACAAGCATCATTTTTAATGATCATTTTATTCCCGATGGAGTGATAAAAATACTCCATGAATCAACAAAATATGCTAAAACCAATCAGGTTTGAAATTAATATCATGGAGAGGCATACTATGGCTATTTTTGGAAAAAATGGTTTTATCCGGAAACAGGAGATTGCTTTTGCTAAAAAACTTCTTGTCTGGAAATATGAAAAATCAGGAACAGCCTTACCACATGAGGCTGCAATCTCTGCCCACGCAGAAAAAGTTGTGGATGAGGCCCATATTATTGCAAAAAAAAGTGGCAACAATGTACTGGAAATTTTGAAAAACCAAATGAAGAATCTAAAAAAATAATTGAGGAGGCGATCATTATGTATGCATTAGCCATAAACGGAAGTCCCCGGATGAGTGGCAATCGGTTGCAAATCAGGAGATATTGAAATGATAAATGTAATTGCATCAATAGAAATAAAAGAAGGACAATTATCCAATTTTGTTGAAATTTTTAAATCCAATATTCCAAAGGTTCTCAAAGAAAAAGGATGTATTGAGTATGTGCCGACGATTGACGTCCCCACAGGTTTGCCTCCCCAGGAGATGAACAATAATGTTGTCACAATAATCGAGAAATGGAACAGCTTAGAGGATTTAACGGCACATCTAACAGCACCCCATATGCTTGCATATAGGGAAAAGACAAAGACTCTTGTTGAAAAAATGTCCGTGAAAGTGCTGAAAGAAGTATAATAGTCAAGGGATAGGGCTGAAATACCCTTTTCTTCATATAATTGGCCACTTCTCCTTTAAGGCTCGTCCCGGCCGGGATCATTTTCCAGCCGGGACGACAATTTGTCAGTTTACCGCTTCCAAGGACGATAGTCAGCCAAAGCTTACAACACGGTTTTTAATGCAGCCAGGAGCTTGTCCACATTTTCAGGCCGGGCAGTATGACCCATGAGGCCGATACGCCAGATCTTACCGGCAAGGGGGCCTAAACCGGCACCGATTTCAATCTTGTGATCCTTTAGCAGGGCAGACCGCACAGCGGCATCGTCAGCTCCCTTGGGAATGAAAACCGAATTAAGCATGGGCAGGCGGCACTCTTCATCCACCAGCATTTTAATGCCTATTTTATCAAGCCCTTCCACCAGGCGCCGATGGTTGTCCATGTGCCGCTGGTAAACATTTTGCTCACCCTCTTCAAGGATCAGATAAAGGGCCTGGTACAGACCGTAGAGCATGTTTATGGGAGCAGTATGGTGGTAGGCCCTGGTGGCACCTTCCCAATAATTGATGATCATGGTCAGATCCAGCTACCAGTTGGGCACCTTGGTTTTTCTGGCCTTAATCGCTTCAACCGCCCTGTCGGAAAATGAGATGGGAGCAAGCCCCGGAGGGCAAGACAGACATTTCTGGGTGCCGCTGTAAATTACATCAATGCCCCAGTCGTCCAGATTGATCTGAATGCCGCCGAAGGAGGTGACCGCATCCACCAGGTAGAGAGAATCGGAACCCTTAAGCAATGCCCCTATTTCAGGCACGGGATTCATAACACCGGTGGAGGTTTCAGCATGGACGACCGCCACAATCTTATAGGATTTTTCAGCCAGTTTGGCCTTTACCACATCCACGAGAACCGGGGTTCCCCATTCAAATTCAAGGGTATCCACATCTGCGCCCAAACGGGTGGCCACATCTTCCATTCTCATTCCAAACACCCCGTTGATGAGGATGAGTACGGGATCACCTTTTTCAATGAGGTTGACAAAACAGGTTTCCATACCGGCCGAACCTGTACCGGATACCGGAATGGTAAGTTTGTTTTGGGTATGGAACAGATTTTTCATCTGCTCTTTCATGGCATCCATGATTTTGATAAACCAGGGGTCCAGATGGCCCAGGGTACTCTTGGCCATGGCATCCAGTACGGACTGGTCCACGCAGGAGGGGCCGGGGCCCATCAGGGTAATTTCTTGGATGCCGTTTAATACGTTTTCCATAGGTTGCTCCTTTTTGTTATTCCAAATATTTGCTGTCCTGTTTATTCAATCCGTACACCCTGTTTTTTCAGGGCATTCTGTACAGCCTTGATCGATAGGTTTTGGGTGGAAATTTTACGTTTCACGGACACGGCAGCAGCCACCCCTGCACCCTGGCCGGTCACGGAACAGCACATCATCTGGCGCAGAGCGGCATGGGACATTTTATCCCCTGACACGCACCTTCCCGCCACAAGAAGGTTGTCCATACTTTTTGGCACCATTATGCTGTAGGGCACCTGGAAATACCGGCCGGTGGTGGGAATGATCACCACACCGTAGGAATCCAGAAATTCAGGGAAGATGCCGATGCTGTCTTCAAAGACAGCCTGGTTTCGCACCTCATCCCCTGTAATGGTATAACGCCCCACAATTTTCCGTGATTCCCGGGTGCCAAGGGAGGAACCGAATGTTCGCAGTCTTGCCTTCTCAAATCCCGGAGTATATTTTCGAAGGGCTGCTATGGCGGCCATGGCCTGTTTGCGGCCCTGGATTTCCCCGTGGGTGAGATCTTTAAGGTCCGTGGGATCCAGTCCGAGCATGTATACCATGTTCATATAAGTAGCCTCCCCTGTGTCCGTGAGACTGCTCCAGTATCCCCCGGTGAGGACATCCTCGGGAATTTCCCCGTTTTGCCGGGCCCGGTCAAAGGGTTCTGACAGGTAGGGGCTGAACAGCTTATCCTCTTTGCCTGTGGTTTCCCTGGCCCACTGGCTCAAGTTACCAGAATTTTTCTGGACATGGGCCAGGAACAGGTCCCGGTTCACCCCGGAGCAGCCAAAGCTGACAGAGACCCCTTCAAGCTCGCTTTTGGGAGGATGGGTACAGGCAACACCTGCCCTGAAGGCAATATCAGCATCCCCTGTGCAGTCGATCACCCGTTTGGCAAGGATTGCCCGACGCCCCTCTTTGCTCTCGGTGACCACGCCTATCACCCTGTTTCCCTCTGTGAGGGCTTCCACCCCAAGGCAGTGGAGAAACTTTGTGATACCGGCCTTTTCCACCATCTGGTCGGCCACGCACTTAAAAATATCAGCCTCAACCACCTGGGAGATGGACTGGGGCTCTCTGCGCTCTCCGCCAAATTTCAGGGTTTCCGCCTCAAACTCAAGTCCTATGCCTTGAGATTCCACGGTTTTGTTGTGTCTGTACCAACCGATGGATTCCACCATGGCCTGGGTGATATTCCCCCCGAAACAGCCGTAGCGTTCCACCAGCATGGTATCCACCCCTTCCCTTGCAGCCGCAATGGCTGCGGCAAGGCCCGAGGGACCGCTGCCCACCACCAGCACATCAGTCCGGGCCAGCACCCGGGTTTTCCTTGCAGGCTCCTGTATATAATCCTTTTTCACACAAACTTCCTTAACTCAAAAGGCCTTGGAGCCGGTTTATATTTTTACGGCACCGTGCTCAATTGTCAAAGGTTTCTGCTATGGATTTCAACCTTTGGATTCCTTGGTCTGAGCATGCCAGGATGACCGGGCATGCTTCTTTTAGTATTCTTTTATTATTCGTCCGCCCGGATAAACCGGTTGCAGGGTCTGTTGTTTTCCTCCTTGTAGCTTCGAACATATGATGCACAGATCCGGGCATGTTCCCGGGCTATAAACCGGGCTTGTTCTCTGTCTTTGGCAATGATGGCTTTTAAAATAGGGGTATGTCTGTCCAAAGCCTTTTCCCAATCCATAACGCTACTGGCATATTGCACCAGAAACGATCTGATCTGCATGTGCAGGGCCTGGTACATGGACAGAAAAAAATCATTGCCCGCCATTCTGACCAAAGAGATATGAAAGGCATAATCCCTGTCTGCAAAAGCCTCGGCACTGACAATTTCCCTGGAATTAAATTTCAACAGATCTTCCAATTCCCGGATATCGTTTTCAGTCCGGGTTTCAGCCACCTTGGCTGCAATTTCCGATTCAATGGTATTTCTGGCTTCAACCAGATCCCCCATCCGGTCGGCATTGATCTGGGGAAATAAAGGAATAAGCACATTGTCCAGGGCCGGAACAGAAATGGATTCGCTCACAAAGGCCCCTTTTCCGTGGCGGACCTGAATGATTCCCCAGGCAGCCAGTTTGGCCAGGGCCTCCCTGAGGGTGAGGCGGCTGACATCGTATTCCTTGAGAAGGGCCTGCTCACTGGGCAATTTTTCCCCGGGCCCGAATTCACAGGTGCGAATCCGTGTTTTAAGGTTTTCCACAACCGCTTCAGTCGCAGTGATTTTCTTAAGTGGTATTGTCATCCCCTTCTCCCTGTGAAAATGATTCACTCATCTTCTTATGATACTCATCTGATGAGTGTCAAGAAAAATCTAATAAACGCTGAACTTTTCTTGACGGGCTCCTTGAATTGGGGCTACTATGAAAGAAAATATTAGGGAGGTTCTATGCTGACCGGAATCCATTTTCTTCTGACCTATGCCTGCAATTTTGAATGCGACCATTGCTTTTTATATTGCAGCCCTGGCACCAGGGGCACGTTTACC
>DAOWDR010000372.1 GCA_030638935.1 Desulfobacteraceae bacterium
ACGCTGGTCTTATTTTTTACATTTATCTTTGTATTTCCGGGCTGGAAAGTCCAGGGAATAAAGGCGGTAAATCCCTGGGTTTCATCCTGGAGAGCCCTGATCTTTTCCAGATGAGCTACAATATGAAAATCTTGTTCAAGATGACCAAACATCATGGTGGCACTGGATTTCATCCCCTGGATATGGGCCTGGCGCATCACCTCCAGCCACTCCCCTGACAAACATTTATTGGGAGAGACCTTTTGCCTTATATCATCACAAAGGATCTCCGCTCCGCCGCCTGGTATGGAGGCAAGACCTGCCTTTTTAAGGATGGAAATGGTTTTTGCCACGGACAGATTTGACTTTTTGGCAATAAAATCAATTTCCGGGGGTGAAAACCCATGGATATGAATATCAAATTTTCCTTTAATAAAGGAAAGCATATCCACATAAAAATCAATCTCAAGATCAGGATGCATCCCGCCCTGGAGAAGGATCTGGGTCCCACCAAGGTCAATGGTTTCCTGGATCTTTTCACTCAAATCCTGTTTTGAGATGATATACCCTTTTTCAGGCGTTTGATAAAAGGCGCAGAACCGACATCCTGAGACACAGATATTGGTGTAGTTGATGTTCCTGTCCACCACATAGGTGACATCCTTTTCCGGGTGAAGAAAAAACCGCTTTTGGTTGGCAAGGCTGCCAAGGGTCAAAAAATCTGCATTTTGGTACAGATCAAGGGCCTCTTTGCTGTCAATCCTCTGATTTTCTTCTATTTTTTCAATTATCTTGTTTATTTGGCTCATATGCATACCATTTTCTATTAAATGGGATTATAAAATGAATCTCTTTGTACGGGGTCAAATCCAGCGGAACGGATCATCCTTTCCATTTGAACCTTGGTCAGTCCCTTGGCGGATTTTGCCCCTGCCGTGTGGGTGATCCGCTCTTCAATGATGGTCCCGTCCAGATCATCGGCTCCAAAACTTAAGGCCACCTGGGCAAGGGGTTCTCCTATCATGACCCAATAGGCCTTAATATGTGGAAAATTATCCAGCATCAGCCGGGCGGCTGCCACATTTTTTAAATCGTCCATGGCCGTTGTCGATGGAAAATGGGAAAGTTGTGTGTTCAGGGAATGAAAAGCCAGAGGTATAAAAGCCGAGAACCCATTGGTCTCATCCTGGAGATCCCTTAAAGTAATGAGATGATCCACCCTTTCTTCAAGGGTCTCTATATGGCCGTAGAGCATGGTGGCATTGGTCTTTATCCCGGCTTTGTGAACGGTTCTGACAATCTCAAGCCAGCGTTCATGGCCGATTTTTTTGGGGAAAAGTTCATCATGGACCCGTTTATTCAATACCTCTGCCCCGCCGCCGGGCATCATTTCAAGTCCTGCATCCTTGAGCTTTTGAATCGTCTCTTCCAGGGAGAGACCGGACAGGGTTGAAAGGTAGTCGATTTCAACACTGGTAAAGGCTTTTATGGTTGCCTTTGGTCGTACTTTTTTGACGGTTTTCAAAAGATCAATAAAATAGGCAAAGCTTAAGTCTTCATTCAGGCCACCCACAATGTGCAGTTCAGACACAGGTTCATCAATCCGCTCCATCAAACGATTTTCAATTTCCTCAATGGACCAGATATAGGCACCCTTTTCTTTGCGGTCTTTGGCATAGGCACAAAACCTACACCTATTCTTACAGATATTGGTATAGTTCAAATGCTGGTTATAGACATAAAATGCCTTGTTCCCATGTAGGTTACAACGGACATAATTGGCAATATGACCAAGCCCTAAAAGATCATGGGTGTCATAAATACAAATCCCGTCTTCCTTTGAAAGACGGGAGCCTTCTTTGACTTTTAAGTAGATACTTTCAAGCCGCTCATCCAAAAACGATATCTTCATTAGCGCCTCTTTCTTCTTACAACCCTTCTTTTTTTCTTAGGTTTTAGGCTGTCTGCCGCACTGGCCATGTTTTGTTTGGGGTCCAACAGGTTGTTCTGGGTATAGGAACAGGCTGCCCTAGGGCATTTAAGGCCCTTTGTATCACCTGTTGCCTGCATTTCAATTAAAAAGGGATTTTTGCACAAGGGACATTCAAAATGATAGGGTTTATCCCAGCTCACAAACCTACAGTCCGGTTTTGTACAGGAAAAAAATTGTTTGCCTTTTTCTGTTGTTTTTTCTTCAATTTCGCCATTGGCACACAAAGGGCAAGGCATGGCAAGTTCACTTTCAAATGCCGCAATCCGGGATTCAATATCTTCTTCTGATGTTACAACCTCTTTTTCTTCCTGACCACTTACTTCCTTGCGCCTGGCTTCCTGCTCCTGGAGAGCCTGATCTTCTTTTTGCTGAATCCGGTCCTCCATGGCTTTAAGCCGGGCTTCCTTTTCAGCCATTTGAGCTTCCCTTGCCGCAAATCCCTCTGCCTTTTCCTGGGCTGCTTTCAAGGCCAGTTCTTTTTCTTCCAGCTCTTTTAGCTGTTTTTCCGCTTCTTTTGCCGCTTCCTCAGCTTCTTTTATCCGTTCATCTTTTTCAGCCAGTTGCCGCACAAGTGCTGCATCTTTTCTTGCAATTTCCTCTGCTTTTTTTATTTGGGCTTCCTGTGCAGCTATCTCTTCTTTGGAAGGCCCTTTGTCAAATACATCCTTGACCTGAACTTTTTGGGTATATTCATCCGACCGTTTTTTCCGGGTTTTCATCAATGTTGACAGCCGGTCTATATTTTCTTTCTTTAGTTTCTTTAGTTTCTTTGAAATTTCTTTTGTCTGGGCAGGCGACTTTTGATCACCAGAAGCCATCTCTGAGGCCTTCTTTTCCGCATGATCCCGGGAAACGGAAACTCCCCGGCTTTTCAATGCGGATTCAAAGCTTTGTTTTGCAAGCTCAAGGGTTTTCCGGCCGGTATTCACCTCATGGTTCATCTGAAGTACAAAGGCAATCAGATTCATGCCCTGCATACCCGGAAACATACTGTCCAGAAACCCAGCCATCATAAAGGAAGGCATTTCAGCCTTGAATTCACCCTTTCCGTCCTCGCTGATGTAACCGCTTTTCAGGGATGTGGCGATGGCCGTTTCAAGGTTGTTATCATTTTCAAGCCCGATGTCCACCAATTCACTGGTGAAACTCTCAAGTTGGTATCTTTCCGGAGGAAAATCCGTATATTGTCTAATCTCACGTTCCCGCTCAACAATAATGGTGATGCATGATATGGTCGCCAGATTAAAGGACATCATTGCCGAATCGGAATCAACATCGATAAAAGAAGTTATTTCCCTGGCAAGTATTTCATCCAATTGCGTTTTTACAACTAAAGGAGTTATTTCCTCAGCCGATTTTAAATCATCCGCCATTATTCATCTCCCTGGTTAATCTCAGAAATCATATCTGCGATATCGGAAGCCATTTGTCCTACTTTATCAATAGTTGGCTGTTTCACAGGCAATTCAGTCATGTCATTTTCTTCTATCATATCATTTTCTTCTGAATTATTTTCCTCGTCTTCAACATCATCTCTCAGGGTTGAGACTTCAAGACATTCTCCCTGGCGGTTAAAGATCACCGACAATGGAACTTTTATTTCAAAATCAAACTTATAGGCGATTTGATTGTTATGAACGATAAGATTCCCCTCTTTGTAATCCACTTCATCCTGAATTGCAAACTTATGTTTTTCCAGCAATAATTTTTCTATGGTATCCCAATCAAGCTCTGCATTTATTGTGTCAATAAATTCTTTTTCGCTCTCCTGGATTGTTTCTGGATTTGTAAGTTTCACACGTCACCTCAATTTTATTTAAATACCAAGACCATTTCCTTTGCAAAATCCAAGTAGGCCGATGATGCAGGGCTTTTTACATCGTAAAGAGCAAGGGGTGTTTTTTTATCAATGGATTTTTTAACAGCCCCATCTTCCGGAATAAAATTTTGAGATACCAGGTCTTTGATTTCTGCCAGATTCTGATCTTCTAAAAACCGATCAATTTCATCCTTTGTTTTACAACGATTAAACAAGATGCTTGCTATTTTCAAGGGAGTTTCATGGGTAGCCCTGACATATTTTATCAACTTAAGCAGGCAATGAAAGTCTTCCAGGCAATTTTGCTGTGTGCACATGGCAATGATTAACCAATCGGCAGCAGTCATGGCAGCAACACTTAAAAACCCGTATGAAGACGGGGCATCAATGATGATATAATCGTAATCCGGCTCAACATCTTCCAGAAAAAGGCGTAAAATTTTTTCATTGGAAACAGTTCCGGCTAATTTTAATGCAACATGGAAAAGATCAAATCCGGCGGGTAATATATCAAGGCTGTTAAATTCGGTTTTCACGATGGCCTTAATAATAGTGGCCTTGCCATTTAACACAGAAGACAGATCAAATGGATAGCCCAATGCTTTAATACCGGACCATTCCGTTACGGATCCCTGGGGATCACAATCAACAAGGAGTGTTTTTTTTCCGTATAATGCAAAAGAGACTGCAAGGTTCACTGCTGTAACACTTTTGCCGGAACCTCCTTTCTGGCCTGAAATTGTCAGTACTTTACTCATAACCATATATTTTTAGCACAATTTAAAAAAATATCAATCATAATAGTTTTCCAACGCTATTTACAATATATTTTATCTTTTCCAAACCATGGTTATTCATCTAAAATTTTAACCATCCGGTTGAAATAATCAAAGGGATATATCATAATGTATAATGCATTCAACCATTGCAAAAGGAGATCTCATCCCTTGGCCAATATAGCCATCTCACTTGAAGGAATTGATCAGGCAATTGAAAACCTGAAATACAGACCCGGTTCAGTAAAACAAAAAGCCATCTTAGCCATTCGATCATTTTATGATCCAGACAATGCAATCAAGGAGCTTAACCTCATTGACACAGATGCCCTGGTAAAACTTGTATGGTATATCGGTGATGATTTTTCTAAAATCAAATCAAAAAGAAGAAATTTTTTCAGTCTCAAATCCTCAATCAACGAAAATCTGAAAAAACTGTCAAAAAAAGACCTGAATCCGGAAAACATCATTATTACCGATGCCAATATTTTTGACATGACAGAAGAGGCCAAAAGCAACCTTTTAAACAGCTTCACAGATGCGGTGAAAACCGGTGAT
>DAOWDR010000203.1 GCA_030638935.1 Desulfobacteraceae bacterium
CGGCCAGTTTTTCATTAATGGGTTCTCGTAAATCGTTGGTCTCCAGAAAAAAATGGAACGCATTAGTTGTGATCACAAAACCCTCCGGGGAAGGCAGGTGGAGTTCCTGATTCAGAAGGGAGAGCGAGAACGCTTTTTTGCCTGCAACAGCTTCACTGAATAATGATATTTTCTCAAAGGCAATGGTAAATGGTGGAGAAAAATCAAATTCCGGCGGGGCCAGCATAAATCGGATATAGAAATCAAATTTTTTAAAATAGTCTTTTAGGCTCCAATAGCTTGACGGGCACATTTTTAAAAGCTCTTCAACCATTCCTGAAACTGAATCGGCAAATTGCCCATAGGTTTTTACAACCGCCTGAAAATCACATTTTTTCCCGGTATAATAGATATCTTCCAAAGTTGCCATAAACTCATGGGCGGCTTTGTCATATTCCAGTAAAGTTTTAAAGGATTTGTATTTTGTCTTTAAAACTGTCCCGGGGGAAAATACCTGGTATGTCCAGTATCTGAATAAATTTTTAATTAACATAATTTTATGGGTTCAATTTTAATTTTATGAAGACGATCAAAGGATAGCATCGAAAACAAAAGAATACAAACCTAAGATTCTAGTTTTATCAATGCAATAAAAAAAATGCGTCGCATAATTTATATTGCGCATAGTTTTTATGTCGATTTTGTGCTATTCTTTGATAACACCCCATGTAAAGGGGGATTTCGTGTGCATAAGGTACCCCTGCTAAAAAAAGAAATATTGAGTGACGAATTCAATAATCACTAAAAATTATATTTAATGACTACTGCTAAAAGTTAATATTTTATTTGATTTCACATAGTTATATTTTTTTGTGTTGTTTGTATGGCAGAGTTAAAAAAGAATGGCACGTTTATCGCTATGTATAGGGCTAAAATATTCAGAAATTAATTTGCCGGGGTCAATGCAGATAGATGTTCATGGATTTTGGATATAATAGCGGCCTCTTTGGCATTAATGATTGTAAGGAGTGAAAATGGCAGAAAAAACCTGTCCGGTTCGAAAAACCATTATGTATCTTTCTGAACAGATTGATTCAGGTCGTTTAACAGATCCCAAGGGGAGAAGAATATCCGAGCAGATTTTGCACCTGACAGAAGAGATTGCAGAGGGCGCTGCAGGTTCGGATCACCTTTCGGCGATTGATTCGTTGGTTGAAGAATATTTTTATGCCGCAAGCCCGGTACAAAACCGGGAAACAGGTAAAAGGCTGAAAGATATTCTGGTCAAACACAGGGAAGTCTTTCAAAGCCATATTGAAACACGGAACTGCCCTTCCCATGATTGTGGAAAACTGGCTCCTTCACCCTGCCAGATGGCATGCCCGGCCGGGATTGATATCCCGACCTACCTTAGTTTGATCGCCGAGGGAAAGGATGCCCAGGCAATTGAAGTGATCCGGCGTGACAATCCATTGCCCTGGGTTTGCGGACTTATCTGCACAAGACCCTGTGAAATGATGTGTGTTCGTGCCAGGATTGATACCCCGGTTTCCATTAAATTTTTAAAAGCGTTTGCAGCAGAAAGGGCAATGTCGGACAGGGCCTATAAAAATCCTGAGAAAAAGGATTTTAACGGTAAAAGCGTCTGCGTTGTCGGTGCGGGGCCCGGGGGGCTTTCTGCTGCATACTACCTTGCTCTCATGGGATACAAAGTAAGGGTGATTGAGGCCCTGCCCGTTCCAGGGGGGATGATTATGGTGGGAATCCCCAGATACCGCCTGCCAAGGGAAGTCATTGACAGGGAAGTGGCCATGATTGAAGCGCTTGGAGTGGAGTTTTCTTACAATACCCGGTTTGGAAAGGATGTCACCTTTGAGGAGATGAAAAAACAGGGGGTTGATGCTTTTTTTATTGCCATTGGCGCCCATAAAGCCTGGGATTTGGGTATTAAAGGGGAAAAAGAATTCCCCGGAGTTTTGGATGCGGTTCGCTTTTTAAAGGATGTGGCCCTGGGAGATCACCATGCACCTGGTCAACATGTGGTGGTGGTGGGCGGCGGGAATGTTGCCATTGATGCGGCAAGAACAAGTCTGAGGCTGGGGGCTGAAAAAGTTTCCATTGCCTATAGACGGTCCAGAACCCAGATGCCTGCGGATATTGAGGAAGTTGAACAGGCAGAGGAAGAGGGCATTGAATTTGCTTTTTTAACCATTCCCAAAGAAATTGTCGGGGAAAACGATATTATTACAGGCCTTGACTGTATTAAAGCCGAACTGATCAAAAAAGAAGGGTCTGACAGGCTGGCACCGGTTCCCATACTGGGCAAGGATTTCACCATTAAGGCAGATGCCGTCATCTCTGCCATTGGTCAATATGTGGATGATGAGGGGATGCAGGCCTTTGACCAGATGAACTGGACCCGGAGGGGAACCATAGAGGTGAATCATGCCAGCATGGAAACCACCATGCCGGGTGTGTTTGCCGCAGGCGATGCCGTATCCGGCCCTGCAACCGTGATTGAAGCCATTGGCGGCGGGAAAAGAGCGGCAGAGGCCATAGACCGGCATCTGAATAATATCCCCCAGCCCAGGATGCCTAAGATACCCATCCGATATAATATGGAACCTCCCGCTGAAATGTCAGCCAGCCGGAAAATGACCCTTAAGCATCCTGAAATGCCCATGCTGAATGTGGACCGGCGGCGAACCATGTTTCAGCAGGTGGAGCTGGGATATGATGAGGAAAGTGTCCGGCGGGAGGCCGGACGGTGCCTGCGGTGCGATATCTGTCGAAGATGCGGTAAATGCGTGGAGGTCTGCCGGGATAAGATGGGCATTGACGCTCTCAAATTCGGGTACATGGATTTTGATAATCCCCGGGAAACGGATTTCAGGGCAACCAGTGAAAAATGCATTACCTGCGGGGCCTGTGCAGCCAATTGCGAAAACAAAGCCATTGTCATTGAAGAAGAGGATGGTCAGAGGATGCTCAAACTTTGCGGCACCATTTTGAATAAACAGGATATTCAATATTGTGAAGAGTGCAATGCCATCCTCCCCTCCGTAGAGTACATGCAGTTTATATCCCAAAAGACAGGGAACGTCTCAAAAAAGACCGAAAACAGGCTCTTGTGCAATAATTGCCAGCGTAAGTTAGGGGCAAAGATTAATGTTGGAACACAACCTGTTAACCTAAAATAAAGGAAATAATCATGCAATTCCAGAGAGGGAATAAAATCGAGGTTTATAAAAAATCAGCGGATGAAGCCTGGGAACCCTATATGGATGATTTTGTAGGGGTTCACGGCATTATTACCGACCCGGATACAACTATCAATGATCCTGATGCCTTGATTGAGGTCAGTCTGGAAGGTAAAGGCACCCATCGACTGCCCCAGGATAGTTTAAGGCTTCTGGTAAAGTAGGTTCGGGCTGAAAGGAAAGAAAAATATGACAATTGCAGCCATAAAATCGGTTTTTATTGGTGTTGGCGGATCATTGATCCTTGCTGTTTTTTGTTCAACATTTATTGCCATGGAAAAAATTTTGTTCATCCTGCCGGTGTTCATAGCCTTTAACGGTGCAACGACGGGTTACCGGCTGGTGGAAGTGCTGAAAACCAGGATATTGAATATTTCTCTTTTTTCGTTTGTGCTGGGAGTCGGCACTGGGGCGCTTACCTTTGTTGCATTAAATTTTGCCATGAATTTTGCCGGGCCATTCATGGAGAGTGGCTTTTTACTCAATATTTATGATCTGTTTATTTATATGGCTGTATCGGGAATCACAAGTTATCTGGGGGCCAAACTGGCTGTCAGATATTTTAATTTATAATGGTTGTTGTTTTAAAAAGGAGAGTCA
>DAOWDR010000149.1 GCA_030638935.1 Desulfobacteraceae bacterium
ACCACTGACCTGGAATACAGCAGGCTTTCCCCGGGAAAAAGAGGAATCAAAAACCGTCCCGTCCAGGAGGCTGCCCTTATAGTTGCATTCCACTGTATCATTGGGCCCTGGCAAGGGTCCCTCCCCTTTTGTAAGAATCTTGTATTGCAGGCCGGAAGACAGGGTAACCACTCCTTGTTTCAACTTGTTCCCTTCAAGAAACTTTGCCCCTTGTACCCTATTTGTTTCAAATGCCGTTTTTCTGTTTTCCATCTGTTTTTGCCGGGCAATACGCTGGTAAGCCATGAGCATCTGCTGAAACCGGTCTTTTTCCATCTTCATTTCACCTGAACGGCTATCATTCACCCCCATTATAAAATATTCAGGGTCTAATTCCATGTACCGGGTCACATTCTCAAATATGTCATATCCCAGTGCATAGGATATCTGCCGGGCCAAATCCGCTGATTCCATGATGTTGATCTCTTTTTTATCCTCAACCTTGGCCGGGATACTATTTTCCTGGGCAAAGGCCAGGGTACTAAAAAGCAGTATCCAGAAAAGACCCGCCAGTATAATTACTCTTTTCATCATCCTTCTCCTTATTGTACATTTCCGGGTAAAATTGGTGTATAAATTTCATCCGGGAAACGGTAACAAAACCAGAAAAGCTTTTCAATATTTAAGTTTCCGTGGGTCAGGCAAAAAGCCTATCACCTAAAAAAAAGCAGGTTCACCCGGCAAAAAACAAACTACCTGGTCAAATTTTTCTTTTCCCCTTGATTTTATAGACAAATCTAAATACTATCAATTATTTTTTTAAACTGCCAAATAGTTCAGTTTTTAAAATTCAGGAAATACAACCTTAGGATTTTGCAGCCGTAAGCTGTTTCATTTAGATTTTTAGAACAGGAGGAAGGAATGGCAAAAATTGTATATCGTGAGGAAATGGCCCAAGGGACCATCATTCTCAACGAGATAGAAGCACCCCGCATATCACGTAAAGCCAAGCCCGGCCAGTTTGTAATACTTCAGGCCGACGAAACCGGGGAGAGAATCCCTTTAACCATGGCAGATACAAACCCTGAAAAAGGGACCATCACCATTATTTATATGGTGGTCGGTAAATCCACTGCCCGGTTCAAGGAGTTGCAGCCAGGGGATGAATATTATGCCCTCATCGGCCCTCTGGGAGCTCCCACCCATGTCGAAAAAGTGGGAAAGGTTGTCTGTGTAGGCGGCGGTACCGGCATTGCAGTTCTCCACCCCATCACCCGTGCCCTGAAAGAAGCAGGCAATGAGGTCACCACCATCCTGGGATCCAGAAGCTATGATCTTCTCATCATGGAAGAAAAAATGAAAAATGCCTCGGACCACTTCCATATCTGCACCGATGACGGATCCAAGGGGCACCACGGATTTGTAACTGATGTATTAAAAGAAGTTCTTGCAAAAGACGAAATTGCCATGGTGGTTGCCATCGGCCCCATTCCCATGATGAAATTCTGCAGCCTTATCACCAAGGAAAGCGGGGTAAAAACCCTTGTGAGCCTGAACCCCATCATGGTTGATGGTACCGGCATGTGCGGCTGTTGCCGTGTTACAGTCGGGGGAGAGACCAAATTTGCCTGTGTTGACGGACCGGAATTTGACGCCCACAAGGTGGATTTTGATGAACTGGCCAAACGCCTGGCATCCTATCTGGATGATGAAAAAGCAAGCATGGATGCCTATAATAATTGCAAAGTACAATAAAAACACCGGAGACGGTTGTATATAGGGAGGAATAAATGGCAGAAAAAAAACCAAAAAAAGAAAAGGTACCCCGGGCAAAAATGCCCGAGCAAGACCCGGATGTCAGGCGCAGAAACTTCATAGAAGTCCCCCTGGGGCTCACCCCTGAAATGGCCGTAGCTGAAGCCAAAAGATGCCTTCAGTGTAAAAAACCGGCCTGTGTTGAAGGATGCCCTGTATCTGTTGATATTCCCGGCTTTATAAAATTGATTGCAGAAAATGACTTTTCCGGTGCTGCCAATAAATTGTGGGAACGCAATGCCCTTCCCGCAGTTTGCGGCCGGGTATGTCCCCAGGAAGAACAATGTGAAGGCCTGTGTATAGTCGGCAAAAAAGGCCAACCCGTTGCCGTTGGGTATCTGGAAAGATTTGCGGCGGATTACGAACGGAAAAACGGTATTGGTGATGTTCCGGCAGTGGAAAACAAAACCGGAAAAAAGATAGCGGTTATCGGTTCCGGCCCCTCGGGCCTCACCGTTGCCGGAGACCTTCTGCTCAAAGGGCATGAGGTCACCATTTTTGAAGCATTCCACAAACCCGGCGGCGTTCTGGTCTATGGAATTCCCGAATTCCGGCTGCCCAAGGAAATTGTGGCATCGGAAGTGGCCACCCTGGAAAAAATGGGTGCAAATATCGAATGCAATACTGTTGTAGGTGCCTCGGTCACCATTGATGAACTTTTTGAAGAAGGCTATGATGCGGCCTATATAGGCGTGGGAGCCGGTCTGCCAAGGTTCATGAATCTGCCAGGTGAAAACCTCATTGGTCTTTACTCTGCAAATGAATACCTGACCCGAACCAACCTGATGAAAGGGTATCTCTTCCCCGAATATGACACCCCCATTGCCAGGGGCAAAAACGTCGTGGTCCTGGGGGCTGGGAACGTGGCCATGGATTCGGCAAGAACAGCCATGCGACTGGGTGCAGAATCGGTCAAGATAGTTTACAGACGGTCCAGGGATGAAATGCCTGCCAGGGAAGAAGAACTCCACCATGCAGAGCAGGAAAAGATTGAATTTGTTCTCCTGACCAATCCCACCCAGTTCTTTGGCGACGACGACGGCCGTCTTGTCGGCATGGAATGCCTGAAAATGGAACTGGGCGAACCAGATTCATCGGGCAGAAGAAGGCCCATACCCATTGAAGGGTCTGAATACAGAATGGACTGCGACCTTGTTGTGGTATCGGTTGGATCAAATGCCAACCCGCTCTTAACCAACTCCACCAAAAACCTGGACCTGAACAGGTGGGGCAATATTGTTGCAGACCCTGTTACCGGCAAGACATCCAAGAAAGCTGTCTGGGCCGGAGGTGACATTGTAACTGGTGCGGCAACAGTTATCCTTGCCATGGGTGCAGGAAGGGCAGCAGCCAATTCCATGCACGATTACCTGAGCATCGGCTGGTAAAAAAAGCCCTGCAAAAAAGGCCCGGCAAAGGCCTGCACTAAAGTTCAAAGGGAGCCATGGTATCGCAAAGATACCGGCTCCCTTTTTTCTTTGTTAATTAACTATATTTTTCCACCATAACGGCCATACAAGGGCATGGAAATACTATTAGTTTCCTTCTTGGGAACTTAATAATTTGGGAGTGGAACCAACCTCTTAATTGGGCCGTATGTACACTTTGTGGTCCACAAGGGAAAGGGAGTGGATTACCCCCTTAATAAATTTTTGTTCCCCAAAAATTGATACCAGGCGAACCCCGTCATCTTCCGGTTCAACCCTGTCCACTGCTTCCATGACCAATACTTCTTTCTCTTCTTCCATATAATATGCATTTGCTTCGCACATGACTTTTTTACTCCTTATCTAAAAACGACAAATGGGAATCTATGAGTTCATCCACCAAAAGGGGCAGCGGCAACCCTGTCACCCCCACAATGGCGATATTTTCCTGGGTCAGGGGCAGAAGGACTTTTTTTGCATCGGAAAGACAGACCGCCTCTGCCATCTCCCGGGTAACCTCCCCCATCATGGCATGGGCCATGATAATGCCCACGGGACCGATAATAACATCGGCCTTTTTAATTGTCTGCACAATGGCATTACTGCCCGAGGCTCCTTTATTTGCCCTTGCTTTAAGCATCTGTGCCGTTGCAATGGCATTGGTGCCAAGGGCAATCACTTCTATGGTTTCACCAAACCGCTCCTTGATCCGCTTGATAATAGCAGATCCAATGCCTCCGCCCTGGCCGTCAATGATGCAGATCTTTTTAATATTGTATTTATTCATAATATGCCTTTACCGCACAATTAATTTTACAGCAATTCTTGGATAATTTTCCAAATATTTTTTTCCACCCGGGCCTGGGGTTCATTGCCGTTAATGATGATTACCTTTTCCTGATCCTTAAGTTTCTCAAAGGCCAGAAAATAATTATCCCTTACCCGTTTCAGAATATCAATCTTCTCATACATGTCAAGGGAATCCCGATTGGCCCGGATCCGCTCAAGGCAAATATCCGGGTCCACATC
>DAOWDR010000436.1 GCA_030638935.1 Desulfobacteraceae bacterium
AGTTGCGCCCAAAAATTGGCATTCACAAGTGTTTGGGCCTCGGAAAGCTCAACTCCGTCTAAATAGGCCCACGATCTTTAAAAAAAATCCCCCAATTTAGCTTTGGAGGGGTGTATAAAAAAAGAGGCGGTGGATTTGGGTGAAGGGGTTTGCCTTTACAGCTCATTCAATTGCTGATATGAATATTCCAATTATTTGCACTAGGAAATTGGAATGGCGGGTCTCACTGATAATTTGGGATAAGGATAGAAAGGATAAATGAAAATTTTTGCATGCTTTTTTCTGTGGATTCTCTGCCTGGGGTGTTCTTTTCTCCCTGTTCTTATGGCCCAGGACACCCTGGTCACCTCGGTTGCAAAAGAAAGCGTCCATGACCTGGATGCAGTGATTTTAAATGCAATTGCCAAAAAATTAAATGCCAAACTTGTCATTCAGCATGCCCCCTTTCAAAGACGTCTTTACTTGATGAAAGATGGAACCATTGATCTTATGGCAGGCCTGCTGAAAAGGGATGAGCGGGAGAAATATATCCACTTTGTCCAACCACCCTACAAGGAACGATCAGACACCATTTTTTTTGTTCCCAAGGGAAAAGCCTCCCTCATTAAAACATATAATGATCTTTATTCTTTAAAAATCGGCACCACCATAGGATCAAAATACTTTAACCCGTTTGACGAAGATAAAAAACTAAACAAAGAACCTATTCCCAAAGTTATGTCCAATTTTAAAAAATTATTGCTCGGACGCCTGGATACGGTGATTTATCCTGAAGGTTCCGGTATTGAAAAGATTCACAAAATGGGGATTGCAGATAAAATCGATATGGCTCAATTCCGCTTCAGCAAAAAAAAACAGGTCTATATCGGTATCTCAAAAAAATCACATTTAATGGATTCCATAGACGAAATTGAATCTGCGATCCAGTCAATGATTAGAAAAGGAGAAATCAAAAAGATCATCATTGATTATTATACCCAGCGTAACCTGCCTGTTCCCGCCCATTGATATTCAACACTGAAAAACAAATAAGAAACTCTATACTTAGAACTGGTGGGTTAATATCACATGGATCTTCTCATGGTAAGGGCTTCTTTGTTGGTTGGATCCATGCGAAGCACCCGGTTCAGGTAATCATCGGCCTGGATAACTTTCTTTTTCAGAAAATAAATCCTGGCAATTTTGAGTTTAACTTCCAATGGACTGTCCAGGTATTGATCTGCTTCCAGAAAACAATCAAGGGCTTTGTCGTCATTTCCCAATGCCTCCTGGATCTGACCCGCTTTATACACCAGGCCATGGTTTGAAGGAAACTCTTTCATTAGCCCGGACACCATTTGGTTTGAAAAGCCCACCTCTCCGGCATCCATACACAAATCCAAAATTTTTTCTTTGATTGGAAGATTTTTTTCTGTTTTACTGATAAGTTTTGAAAACAATTTTATGGCCTGGTGGTTCAAGTTATTTTTCAACAATTTTTCACCAACAAGGATGGCATCATCATTAAACTTATTGGTCAGGGAAAGAACTTCACACCAATATTGGGCAGACTTTGAAAAATTCTTGGCTTTCCAATACATTTTACTTAAATAATGGCGGGTGATGGCATCCTGAAGATTAACCGAGGCAGCTTTTAGAAGATATTTTTCTGCAAGCCCCATTTTCCCTTCCCTTGCATGGAGAAGCCCCAGGTTCCTAATCAATCGGGAAGCTGTCGGCTTGTACTTGACGGCCATCTCCATGTGCCTAATGGCAAGTTCTATATTTCCTGCATCCTGACACTCCCTGGCTTTTCGTGCATGGCGTGTTGCATTATCAGGATTATTCACCTTATCCACAACTATCTTAATCTTCTCCTCCAGTATGGCCGGGGTCAACGGCTTTAAAAGATAGCCGTCCACCTCAATTTCCGCCACATCCAGAACAATGTCCTTTTCAGATTCAGCCGTCACCATGATAACCGGCAGATCCCTTAGCTGCCTGTCACTTCTTATGGCATCCAGCATCTGGACCCCTGTCATCACAGGCATTTTCCAGTCAACGATGGCAAGGTCCACACGGTTGGTCTGTAAACACCTAAGTCCTTCCACCCCGTTTTCCGCAAAATAAAGGACTTTTCCCAGATTCAGGTTTTTAAGCATTTTTTTAATGATTGAACGCATGCTTTTCATGTCGTCAACAATCATTATCGCCATATTTTCTATATCTATCATAACTTTTCCGTTTGTCATCTTTTGGTTTTTCATACCATGACAGATATATTTTTATCAAGCATTTAACCGGAAATAGAATTTTAAGACCAAATTATAAAACCAAGTTATAAGACCCAATTAT
>DAOWDR010000237.1 GCA_030638935.1 Desulfobacteraceae bacterium
AAATGCGGACAAGGAGACACCCGGCAGATGATTATCAGCATAGCAAGCGGAAAAGGCGGCACCGGCAAGACCACGGTGGCCACCAACCTTTCATGCAGCCTTACAACAAAGGTAAAAATTCTGGACTGCGATGTGGAAGAACCCAACTCACATCTTTTCTTAAACCCAACCTTCACCGGCAGGGAAAATGTCATAGCTCCCATCCCTGAAGTTGATGACAGCAAATGCACCTATTGCAAAAAATGTATGGATATTTGTCGTTTCGGCGCCATTGCCGTGATCGGCAAAAAAGTGATAACCTTTCCTGAACTTTGCCATTCCTGCGGCGGTTGCATGGCAGTCTGCCCCGAGGATGCCATAGAGGAAAAGGACCGTGTCCTGGGCATTGTTGAGACAGGCTTCATTGACCCGAAAATTATTAATCAGGGGACAGACAATGGGGATAATATCCCGTTTGCCCACGGGCTTATGGATATCGGTCAGGTCATGGCCCCTCCCATTATAAAACAGGTCATAACCCATGCTGAACCGGAAGGCCTTACAATTATTGATGCCCCGCCGGGTACCTCCTGTCCCGTGATCGCAGCCATGAAAGGGGCGGATTTTATCCTCCTGGTCACCGAACCCACCCCCTTTGGCCTCCACGATCTAACCCTGGCCGTGGAGACTGTAAAGATTCTGGATATCCCCCACGGCCTGGTCATCAACCGGGCCGGCATGGGCAATGATGACGTCAAAGAGTATGCCCAGAAAGAAGGGATTCCCATTCTCATGGAGATCCCCTTTGACCGGAGAATTGCAACGGCCTATTCAAAGGGGGAGTTGATCATTTCCTGCCTGCCGGAATACAAAGAAAAATTCATAGGGCTGTATGATCAAATCAAAACCCTTGTAGCACAAAGGAGGCAAGCCAGATGAAAGAACTGGTGGTATTAAGCGGTAAAGGAGGCACCGGAAAAACAAGCCTGACTGCGGCATTTGCCGGTCTGGCAGAAAATATGATGCTCTGTGATACCGATGTGGATGCAGCGGATTTGCACCTGCTCATGGCTCCGAAAGTTCAGGAGAAAAATGATTTTATCGGCGGCAATGAAGCCATCATCGATCCTGACAAATGCGTTGATTGCGGGCTATGCAAAGAGCTCTGCCGGTTTAACGCCGTGATTGAACATAAAGACCCCTTAAGTTATACAATTGATACCATTGACTGCGAAGGATGCGGGGTATGCGTGGATCTGTGCCCGGAAGAGGCCATTGATTTTCCAAGAAAAACCTGCGGGGAATGGTATGTATCCGACACGCGATTCGGTCCCATGATCCATGCACGGTTAGGCATTGCAGAGGAAAATTCCGGTCGTTTGGTTGCTCTGATACGGGAAGAAGCCAGAAAAAGGGTAAGAGAACAGCACCTTGACCTTATCCTAACAGATGGCCCCCCCGGCATCGGATGCCCGGTCATTGCCTCCATGGGCCAGGCAAATTGTGTTCTTATTGTGACCGAGCCCACAGTATCAGGTATCCATGACATGGAGAGGGTGGCAAAATTAGCTGAACATTTTAAGATACCCGCCATGGTCTGTGTCAATAAGTTTGATCTTAATCCGGACCAGGGGCTTGCCATTGAACAGATTGCCAGGGAAAACAATATCCACATTGTGGGCAGAATTCCCTTTGATCCCAATTTTACCCAGGCCATGATCCAGGGGAAAACAATACTGGAAACCCATGAAGATTCCAGTACAAGCCGGGCCATAAAAGAAATCTGGGAGGCCGTCATGAAAAATCCGGCCATGAAACAAGAAAGAATAATGTAATTATATAAACACTTAAACCAAGTATTAAAGGAGTCACCAGCTTATGAAAGACGGTAGAATTGCTATTCCCTCAAATGGAGAAGGCGGGCTTAAGGGAACCCGGGCAGGACATTTCGGACATTGTGATGTGTTTACCTTTGTGGATGTGGAAAACGGGGAAATCAAAGAGGTCACCACCCTTTCCAACCAGGAACACGCCCAGGGCGGGTGTATGGTACCGGTAAACCTTCTGGCAGACAACAGGGTCAATGCCCTGGTTGTAGGCGGCATTGGCATGCGGCCCCTGATGGGCTTCCGCCAGGTCGGCATTAATGTCTTCCACGACGATCAGCGGACTGACATTGAACCGGTTGTCATGGACCTGATTGCAGGCAAGCTTACTGAAATCCAGAACGACCAGGTTTGCGGCGGTGGCGGCGGTCAATAACCCCTCAATACTTTTTGGATCTAAATTTTACAAAGGACGTATAAAATGAAAATTGCAGTGACATCAAAAGGGCAGGATTTGAATGCCGAGGTCGACCCGCGGTTTGGCCGTGCCGCCTATGTTATCATCGTGGATACCGATACCCTGGAGTTTGAAGTGATTGATAATGCCTCAAATAAAAACTCAATGAAAGGGGCCGGCATCCAGGCAGCATCCGGCATTGCTGATAAAGGCGCCAAGGTCCTTCTCACCGGATTTTGCGGACCCAATGCCTACAAAACCCTTGAGGCCGCCGACATTAAGGTGGCCAATGATGCAACGGGAACAATTCAGAACGTAGTTGACCAGTACAAAGCCGGCAAATTTGAATTTGCAACCTCCGCCAATGTAGACGGTCACTGGTAAACATATAGCATCTGATAATATATAAACACAGATCTCTTGAAGCCCTGTGCTGGTGGCACCTACCCCCTATCTCATCCCTATCTAAAAGGTGTCATCAGCACAGGGCTTCATTTGTTTACAAGGGAACTATTTGACATCACAAAACAGCCTGTGTTAAAAATCATAGGATTCAATTTTTGATAATAAAGAAAAGACAAAATGAAACTAACAGATTACAGACAAAGGAATTCCCAATAAAAATGCCGTCTACAAAAGGCAATAAGCAGGCATCAGCCCCGTCTGCCTTTGAGAAAAGGGTCAAGCGCAGAGTCTCTGCCCGGGTCCACGATTTTTTTGCCGTATGCCCGCCCGGGTTGAAAACCACATGTCAAAAGGAACTGGCCGCACTGGATACTGATATCCAAGAAATCCAGCCCCTGCCCGGAGGAGTGGCTTTCCGGACAAAACTGCCAACAGCATGTTTTGCCAACCTTAGCCTTGGAAGTCCCAGTAAAGTTCTCATGCGCATTGCCTCCTTTAAGGCTGACAATTTTTCAACCCTTGAAAAAAAAATCAAACAAATCGACTGGGAACTTTTTTTGCCGGGTAATACAGATCTGAATATCCAGGTTACGGCCCACAAATCAAGACTCTATCACTCCGGTGCAATTGAAGAACGCTGTCGGGCCATCATTGAGCCCCGTCTTTTCACCCCTGGAAATAAGTCAGAACAGAGCCTGCTGATCAGGGCCGACCATGATCAATTTGAACTATCCCTGGACATGTCAGGAGAGCTGCTGTTTAAGAGGGGGATCAAACAAAAGGTGATAAAAGCCCCCCTGCGGGAAAACCTTGCCTTTGCCATCCTGAAGACAGTCGGATTCACAAAACAGACTGTCCTTATGGACCCCATGTGCGGCTCAGGAACATTTTCCATTGAAGCGGCCATGATCCAGGCCAATATTCCCCCTGGATTTTACAGATCCTTTGCCTTTGAACACTGGCCCGGATTCAGGAAAGAAAATTTCAACTATTTAAAAACCCAAGCCCAAAAAAATTTCTCCATGGAAGAAGATTCCAGGATTTTTGCCTCGGACATTGACGGTTCAGCCCTGTCCCTTTTAGAGGATGCCATTGACCAGCATGAATTTTTAAAAACAATCCAGGCCAGAAAAACTGATTTTTTTGATATCCAGCCAAATCAATTGACCCCCAAGAAAGGGGTGGTGGTTTTAAATCCGCCCTATGGAAAACGTTTGGGCGGGGATATGGATATAACCCATTTTTTTTCAGAAATAGGAAAAAAACTGACTGCTGATTTCAAGGGCTGGCGGGTTGGAATCATATATCCGGAAAAGGCCCTGGGCAAGGCCATGGGGCTGCCTTTACAGCCCATGCCCTTTTTCCACGGCGGCCTGGATCTCTTTGCCGGCATCGGCAAAGTAAGAGGGTAACCCCCTTTATGGTGAATACGCTTTTCAACTCCTATAGATTTTCCTTATGCCTTTGGTAGAATCCCATTGAGATTATCATTTTGACTTAATTTTTCAACTCTCTATATTTACCTCCATGGAAAAAACAAATACAGATCTGGAAATTGAATATATTCTGGAAAAAGGATCGGGCAGGGTAAACGAAGACACCCTTGTCATGGAAAAAAATTTGTTCGGGGTATTTGACGGTGCCACCAGCCTGGATAATGCCTGTTTCGATGATGCTGATTTTGATGATATGGGGACTGGGGGACTCATTGCCGCCAGTACAGCAGGACAGATCTTTTCCCAAAATCATTATCCATTAAGCCAGTTGGGCAGATCCGCCAACAATGCGATCCTTGCCAAAATGAAGGTCCAAAATGTCCGTCTAAACATACCTGCCAGCCGATGGAGCACCAGTGCTGCAGTAGTACGAATCTTTGAAGACCGTGTGGAATGGCTTCAAACCGGCGATTCCTATATCCTTCTTATCTATGAAGACAACTCCCACAGGGTTCTGGTGGATCAGGAAGACCATGATTATGAAACCCTGTGCATGCTCAAGAGAGAAAAGGACAAATCCTTTTCCAACCCAGCCATAAAAACTCAGGTGAACAAGATTCGATCTGGTATGAACAAAACCTACGGGGTACTCAATGGTGATCCTTGTGCAGAAAAATTTATGCACACAGGATTTGTTAGCATAGACCGTGTCCAAACCATCCTTTTGTTCACCGACGGGCTAACCCTTCCCAGTGAAACACCGAAAAAGAAAAAAAAATTTACCCCCCTTGTTGATATTTTCCTATACCGGGGCCTTAAAGGGCTTCACCAATATATCCGGCAAACTGAAAAAAAGGATCCGACACTAGCCAAATTCCCCCGGTTCAAATGCCATGACGATATTGCTGCCATTGCTATTCATCCTAAAAATTAATAAATACCGTCTGAACAGCAAATTCCAAAACTAACCCACAAGCTCCATCTCCGGAATCACCCTATTGAAACTTGCTGTTTTGGACCGACAGGTATACCGATTCAATCCGGGCAAACACCTTTTCCCAGGTATAGGGACTGGTTCTTTTTTTGATAAGGCCTACATCCGGCGCAGGATTCTCCAAAATCTCTTCCATAACCTGCTTTAAGGTCATTGCCAATTTTTCTTCCAAATCCCCCTCATCCTGTTCATGGGGTGTGTCCAAATTTTTCAACCGGGGCAGGTCAAAAAAATGGATCATCTTACCGTCCGAAGGTTCCATAATATCCCGCACGCCCGGCAAATCAGTGACCAAAAGGCGACAGCCGCAGGCCAGGGCCTCCATGAGGACCAGGGGCACCCCTTCAAAGAACGAGGGCAACACAAAAAGATGACACCTACCCATAAGTCCAGCCAGATCCCGATGACTTAAGGGACCGTGATAGATAACCTTTGGCCCCAAAGCCCCGGCCAAATCCAGGCAGGTCTGTTTTTCCGAGCCTGTCCCACTGCCGGCCAGATGGAGCCTGAAGGGCATATCCTCTATTTTTTTAAGACTTTTAAGCAGCCAGGGCACTCCCTTTGCCCGGCACAATTTTCCGGCATAGACCAATTCCACAGGACTGACCCGGGGCTTAACTCCATTTTGGAAAAGAGTGTGATCATACCCCCCGGCCATAACAGCTACCCGATCTATATTCTGGTCCAGTGCAGGGTCTCGATCCGGGCCTTTACCCGAATCCAGGCAGAGCAGATCCATGATCTCCATTTTCTGGCTTTGGCTCAGGGCCATGACACAATTGATCTTTTGAAGAAATTTTTTGATATTTTGGCTGATCCCGGGACAGAATCTATGCTGGCGAAGGCAAGTCCCGTGGCAGGTAGCCACCATGGGCAAATCAGGCACCAGCTGCCGGGCCAGGGCAGAGACAACCCAAAGATGATGGGCGTGAACCATATCCGGCTGGAACCGGTCCAGGCTCTCTTGTATTTTTTCCTTGAATACCCCTTGGTAGGCGGTCATGTCTGTTGATGACATCTTTGCAAACACAGTACTCTCATAGGGCATGGAATCGCTCATGCCGGGAATGGGGAAATCAAGGTCTATTCCCCCAAACCGGACAAACACAGAGTGGTCCTCGGATATCAGGCCCCCGGGGATATCACAACCAGGCTGCACACCGGCCACAAGAAAATTTTCATGGCCCCTTGCCCTGGCCTGGATGATGACCTGCTGGATAAACTTTCCGCTCCCTGTAAAGTCCGGGACCTGACTGATGATATGAAGAATTTTCATGGGAAAAAGATATCACAGGATTGATTTAAATAAAATAATTAGCATATTATAAGGAACACCGATTTCCACCAAAGCCCCTTTTAAAGCAAAAAGAGAAGGAGACATCATGCAGGCCCACACCCCCTTAACCAAACCCATCTTTTGTTCCCGTGCCTCTACCGGCCCGATCTTAACCCTGGTCCCGATCCTAATCCTGGCCCTTACAATGGGATTGGCGGCATTTCCCTCAAATGCGGCAGCCAAGGTGGACAACAGCATTTATGCTAATCTGCTTGGGAAACATGTAAAAGGAAACCGGGTCGATTATGATGGATTCAAAAAAGAGGAAGCCCGTCTGGATGACTACCTGACAACTTTGAGTGCCGCTGATGTGAAAAGCCTGTCCCACAATGCCAGGTTTGCATTTTATATCAATGCCTATAATGCCTTTACCATAAAATTAATCCTTACAAAATATCCCGGAATTAATTCCATCAAAGAGATCGGGTCTTTTTTTTCAAATCCCTGGAGCAAAAAATTCATTCCCCTGAAAGATCGAAACGTCTCCCTGGATCACATTGAACATGATATCCTGCGCCCCAGGTTCAATGATCCCCGTATCCATTTTGCCATCAATTGCGCATCCAAGGGCTGCCCCCCGCTATTGAACCAGCCCTATGAAGGTGATACTCTGGAGGCCCAGCTCAATACCATGACCCGGGCATTTGTCAATGACCCCAAACGCCTTTTTTTAAAGGGCAGCACCCTTTTTGTCAGCAAGATTTTTAAATGGTTTGAAGAGGACTTTAATGGTGCGCCCCTTTTGTTCATCCGGCAATATGCAGATGATGGGTTCCGGGCAAAACTGGATGCTGTGGGTCCAAATATTAAATTCACCTATCTTAATTATGACTGGACCTTGAACCGGCGTTAGGGCCAGGGGCCAGATCATTCCCCATGTGCCGAGGCCAGGGCACCAAACCTGTTTAACAGCTTAAACGCAATTGGGGTCTCTTCCACCCGGTCCAGGATTATGGACGGATCAAGGCCGGAATCAACAATGGCCTGGGTTAAATTTCCAATATAGGCCTTGAGGATGGGAATATCTGCCTCGGGATGAAACTGAACTCCCCAGGCGCACCGACCTATCCTAAAAGCATGGTGGGGCTCAAATTTATTTTTTGCAATAATCACGGCCGGTTCAGGCAATTTAATAACCGTCTGGGAATGGAAAGCATGGGCCTTGAACTGCCTGGGCAAATTTTGAAACAGCAAATCACCCTCCCCTGGATTACAATAATCAATATCCATGGTCCCGATCTCAATGCCCATGGGATGGTAGTCAACCACCCCGCCCATGGCCCTGGCAATCAATTGGTGGCCATAGCAGATGCCCAGCAGCGGGACATTTGCCCGGATCAAATTGGGAATCCAGGCTTCAAGTTCCAGACTCCAGTCAAGATTCTGGGTCACCATGGCATGGGACCCTGCAATCACAACCCCTTTAACTGCATCAAGGTGTGGCAGGGGCTGGTGCTGTTCGACATTGACCACCTGAATATCACAGGAAGCCTGGCCCAGCCCCCTGGCAATCCAGTCTTCGAAATCTCCCAACCCAGGTATAATCGAGGGAAAGGTTTCCCCGGTTTTAATAATAACAATTTTTTTTGTTTTCATTATTTTTTTGATTTTCATTGGTTCATGTCCGGGGTTTCAAATGTGTCACTACTTCCTTGATGATAAGATCTTCAATGGCATCTATCCCCCCCAAATGCCGGGTGATGGAAAAATCCACCCCGGGATAGGTTTTACCAGCCCTTTTAATTGACTCCGGAATATCCTTTAAAAGATGGCTGCCGGCGGCAATGAAAAAAGGAAAAACAATTATCCGACCGGCTCCCCTCTGAACCAGGTCTTCAATGGTTTCTTCTAAAGAGGGAGAGGCAAATTGCAGAAAGGCATGGGCCACAATATCAAATTGATTCCGGGCATACCGATTTTTATCAGACAGGTTTTTATCAGACAGGTTCTGGACTTTTCCAGACACTTTTTGACAAAGGGCAGCCACCTGTTGGGCAGATTCCTTATTCCGGCTGCCATGGGCCACAATAATTAAGGCATTCACGTCTTTTCTCCTAGGGCACCATTTTTTATACTAAGCACCAGGGACAGATTGGGTTAAAATTTTGCTTTTTACGACATTTTTAATAGAATAACAATTTGATTCTGTTTGGCAACCACCCGTTTTTTAAGAATATCCGGACCCAATGGAAACATTTTTCCGGCTGTC
>DAOWDR010000035.1 GCA_030638935.1 Desulfobacteraceae bacterium
ATCCCTCTCTTCGGTATAGGAAAATCGCTGTTCCCATGATGAAAAAGCTATTGCAAATAGGCATCCCCGGTGCATTCCAATACTTTTTCGAGGTTTCTGCCTTTGCCGCCTCTTCCGTGATTGTGGGATGGATCGGTATCCAGGCCCTGGCCGCCCACCAGATAGCCCTGAACCTGGCATCCATTTCCTTTATGGTGGCCATGGGCATCTCAGGTGCCGGCACCATCCGGGTGAGCAATGCCCTGGGCAGGGGTTCAACCCGTGATATACGTACTGCGGGATTTTCTGCCACCCTGGTCTGTGCCGGATTCATGGCCATGGCAGGCCTTGTTTTTGTCCTGTTCCGGTATTCTCTGCCCTGGCTTTACGTGTCGGATAGTGAAGTAGTGGAAATGGCAGCCTCCCTGCTGGTGATTGTGGCTTTTTTCCAGATATCAGACGGAACCCAGGCCGTGGGCCTGGGCATTTTACGGGGCATCACAGACATGAAAATCCCCACCCTCATCACCCTGGCCGCCTATTGGATCATCGGACTGCCGTCGGGCTATGCCCTGGCATTCCATCTTAACATGGGTATTTACGGCGTCTGGTACGGCTTGCTGATCAGCCTGTCTGCCTCGGCCCTGCTGATGATGCTCCGGTTCCATATCAAAACCCGGACCAGGTGACCTGGGATTCACGGCGGCTGAGCCGCCGTGAACAACAATCTGATAATCATTCCCGAAAATAAAATTAACCCCGACTCCTATGCAGCCTGTGGGAATAGCTGCTTAGGCGCACCTCATCAAGGGGGTCTCCATCATCGTAAAAGAAATAAAAAGGTATATCCCTGCGGTGTCTTAACAGACTTTCTTCGATCAGGCTATTGTCGCATCCCCAGCAGGAGGTCATCACCACCCCGTCCAGATCCATGGTGTCCCAGTGGTGCAGAACACTTCCCACGGCATAACTTGAAGCCCCAAGGGTTTTGGGATCTATGATCCGGGAAGATTTTTCCAAAACCCTCTTCATATCCGGTATGGGAAGCCAGTCATGGGATTTTTTTACCATTTTGTAAAGGCTGTTCCGGATCTTATCCATCACAAAAATGTAGACGGTATTTTGTCTGGGAGAGTTACCCCTTCCAAAAATCAGTTCCGGATGAATCCTGGCACAATAATCGAAAAAATCGCAATTGGGCTCTGATATGATCCTGATGCCTTTTTGGGAAAGGCTTTTAAAGATTCCGGCATTGGCAACATCATTGCCCTTGGTCATTAAATCCCCCGAGGCAAATACTCTCTTCAACCGGTTGCCTGTCCGTCCCTGTTTTTCTATGTTTAAAAAACAATCCGAGGCTTCCTTAACTATGGCCTTTAATTGCTTCCAGTGCCGGGTATTGACAAATGATCCCCCAAGCCCTTTCCTGCTTTGCCGGGAAATAAGGGTAATAATTTTTTCGCTGTAGCCTTTATAGGCCCTTTCCGATTCTCCGGGAACAGATTCAACAGCCATATGGTAGAGATACAGCTGACGGACAATATCCAGGGCCGTAAGTCCTGCAATCATCCGGGCCGTCATTCCGGGCCCCCCTGCAATCTTAAGGGCAGACACCCGAACATTATCCTTTTTTTCCATGCGCTCAATGGACATCTGGTCCTTTATCCCGAACATACCGCCCCGGCACATGCGTCCCGAAATCTGCAGCAGCCTTGTCTCCTTGTCAATGGAATTGTTCATCAGATATTCCTTGAATGCGCCCCAGACAAATTGGTAGGAGAGGCACTCTTTTCCGGAACAATCGCTTTTGCCCAGGGCGATATTTGCCTTTGAGGTGGGGGGTGCGACCTGGGCATCATAGCCATAGGAATTGTAGACACCGGCAAAAAGTTCTCCCAAATATTCCACACTGCTTAAAAAAACATATTTTACCTTCCGGTCCATATAGGGGCCGCTGTATTTGCCCTTGTCAATATAGGACCGGATATTGGAAGACAGAACAGGTTTTTTGTTTTCCTGTTCCTCCCTGTGCTGGTGAACCGATTGAAGAAAAGATTGAATCCTGGTGACAAAGCCAGCAGTCCCGCCGTGGCCGTCGCTCTCAAGGATGGTGTGGGGATACCCCTGGAGCAGGGACTGAAAAATCTGCTCGGTAAAGGATGCCGGGCCGCAGCCAAAGGAGGAGAGCATCAAAGGATAGACATTTCCCATTTTAAGGGCTGCCTCTGCTCCACGCAGATACCGGTTGGCATCTCCCCAGTAAATTTTTTCCATGGGTTGGGTTCCCGGAGGAATATCAAAACAATCCATGGGAATGGCCATGGCCCCGTTCTGGCGAATCAGGGTGGGTATCTTAGAATTGGCTGCCATGTCATGGATCACATGGAGGGTGCCGCAAACAAGGATAGAAGGGATGTTGGCTTTTTTGGCATAGGCCAGGGCCTTTTTCCCCATGTCAGACAAGGCCCTGTCATAGGCTTTCTGACTTTTTTCAGCCTGGATCACAGCTTTTTTTATCAATCCCTTATCTAGGTTAAAAGAGCTAAAACAGGGGGTTAAAGCAGTGGTTAATTGGTCATTGGACAAACCTTTTTGAAGGTATAACCTGGGTCGAAGCACTACTACATCCCGGTTCCGGGCTTTTAAGGACTGCTCAACGATCTCGGGCATGGCCTGCTCCGTCACACAGGCCAGGCCGCCCAGTCCCTCCCTGTCGGGAAAATCCATGACCTTGGGGAAAAAAAGAATCCCCTCATCCATGTCACAGATGGCATGGGCAATTTTCACAGGGCCGCAGGAATCAAAACTATTGCAGAGCTGTTCTCCCTTTGCCAGGGAATCTGCCTGGGAAAAAAGCAGTTTCACGGAAAACCCAAGCTCCTTCACCAGGGTGGCCATCCAGGGGACATGGCTGGCCAGGGCTCCGGTTACAGGGATGGCTACCAGGGGTTTGCCAGTATCAATTGATTCAAATGAACAAAGATATTCTTTTCTTTCCTTAAAGGGGTCTGGCGCATCCTTGGCCAGTTTGCTCCCTGTGCCGGACAATTCGTATTTGGGACAGGCACCCCCGGCCATGGCAATTTTTTGGGTGCCGTTAAAGGAGATGGTCACCTTTTCAATGGGGCAGAGGGTGCCGCAGGCTGCATCCCTGCAGGTAAATTCAGACCTGTCCGTGACCTCGGCGGCAAGCAAAAGGGACAGGTCCAGGGGGGAGCTCTCCAAAAGAAATGGACCGCCGCATTCTTTGATGGTGCATTGTCCGATGCCCAGGGCGCCCATGGCACCCGGGTTGGGGGGCACAAAAATTTTGCGGCCGGTTACCGAAGCAAGGGTCCAGGCCAGGGAGGGATTGGCCGCAGGTTTTCCCTGGAAAAATATTTTTTCCCCCAGGGTACGCTGGCCCATTACCCTGTTCAGATAATTTTGGATAATCGAATATTGGAATCCTGAAAAAACATCCTCCAGGGAGAATCCTTCCTTCCGGGCATTGGAACCTGCTTCGGCTATATAGACCGTACACATCTGGCCCAGGTCCGGCGGCCTTTTGGCCTGTTGGGCCATGGCAATAAAGGTGTCTATTTCATTAATATCATAAAATTGCGCCTGCTCCTCTAAAAACGAACCAGTACCGGCGCTGCAGGCTTTGTTCATATCGCTTTCAATAATTTTTCCCTGATTGACCCGGACATATTTGGCATCCTGGCCGCCTATTTCAATGATGGACATATCCCGGCCATGGTCCGGGTCCATGTGGATGGCAGCCGTTGTATGGGCAATGATCTCGTTCAAAACACAGACCCGGCTCCGGGCCCGGGGTTGGCCTTGAGCCTGGCCATGGGTTTGATCCGGATCAGGGGATTGGTCCCTGTCCTGGAAAACAGTTTGGACCAGGGTTGAAACAGCCTCACGGCCAGAACCGGTCAGCCCTATACCCCTGACATCCGGACTACCCTGGCTGAGAATCGCTTTGACAAGGCGCCGACCTGCATCCACGGGGTTGCCCCGGGTTTTATCATAAACATCTAAAAGGGGGTTGCCGGTTTCAATACAGGTTAAAACCGCCTTGGCCCCGGTGGAGCCAAGGTCCAGCCCAAGAACGGAAGGGGTGGTTTCCCAGTCCCGGGCAGGGGGGATTTCAGGCATCAGGGTGACCTGGTCTGAAAACTCCGAAGCAGGCCTAAGAATGGTAAACTGATTCTTTTTTTCAAGGATCAGCCGGCCGGGATTTTCCGGCAGAGAAATTTTTTCCCCGGACA
>DAOWDR010000409.1 GCA_030638935.1 Desulfobacteraceae bacterium
AGGCCCAGGTGTTTTGGAAATTTTTTCATCCTGCATCAGGGCCAGCCATTCCGCCCCCTTGGTGATGAGGCCTTCCCGTCTTTCTCCTTCTTTGATCTGCCTTTTTTTGGCTTCCACCTGTTCCGGAGTGCAGGGTGTAAAGATAAAGTTGTTCATTTTGAAATAGAGCCGGTCATTAAAAAAGGCACGGACAACTGCTGCTTCATGGTCCTGGGTCAGGGGGGGGTCAAAACAGAACAGGGTCATGGCATCCAAATCAATTCCCTGGGGTTCATCATGGAGGATTTCCCATAATTCCCGGATATCAATAGTTTCGGCCAGCCTTTTCCTGTTTTCAGTCACCTGTTTGAGGTGATTGATAAGGGCAGTCTTGGACAGGGCAGTATCCAGGCTCAACTGTGAAATATGGGAGAGTCTTTTTTCGGAAAAATTGACCTCCCTGCTATTCTCATTGAGTAATCTGAGCTTACCTTTTTTCTCGCTTAAGATGACCGCTGATACTATTTTTTGCTGATCTATATATTCTACAATGCTACCTATATTCATGGAGCAGACCATAGCAGGATGGCTAGGTAAAGTCAAACACAAGACTTGGGTGTGGCCTTGAAAAATCATCCGGTTTGGGATAGGATAACCCCATGACAAAACAGGATAAAGCTCCAAAAAAAAATAGAAAAAAACCTACAAAAAATGATTTGCCGGTTTTGGATTCAGATCAGGATCTTTTCTCTGCATTCATGGACACCCCCACATTAAACTGTCAGGAAGAAAAAAAGAAGCCCCCGGGTCAGGAAATCCGCAGGTTTAATAAACATGGGCTACCAGTGATTGAAGAAGTTGAGGGGCAATTATTTCCCGGTGAACAGGGCGGCTTTTCTGAACAGGCCCAAAAAGAATCAAAAGAATCTGAAGATTTAGAAGAAAATTTTGCTGTGCTTTTAGAGGCGTCTTTAAAACAAAAAAAGAGTTTTGCTAAAAAGAAAATAATTCCAATGCCCATCAAAAAAAGGCTTAAACGGTATCCACCTCCCGAGGCGGAACTGGATCTTCACGGATTCACGGCACTTGGTGCTGAGCTCAAGGCCAAATCCTTTATTTCCACTTGTAAACATCAGGGATATTTTTCCCTGCGTCTCATCGTGGGCAAAGGACTTCATTCCGATATAGGTCCGGTGCTGCCCGATGTTATTGAGGATTTGCTTAAAAATCTGAAAAAAGAAAATCTCGTTCTGGCCTATGAATGGGATCAAAAAAAGAAATCCAAAAGCGGCGCCGTGATCGTCTATCTCAAGCAATTCAATGATTAACGATATATCTATTTGTTGAGCTGATATTTTCTTACAGCCTTGTTATGTTCTGCCAAAGTTTTTGAAAAATAGTGGGTGGTATCATTTTTTGATACAAAGAATAGATATTTACTTTTATCTGGATAGAGGGCGGCTTTTAGGGCCAGGGCACCCGGATTTGCAATGGGACCTAAGGGGAGTCCCCGGAGCTGATAGGTGTTGTATGGGGTTATGCGTTTTAAATGTCTTCTTCTGATTCTGCCATCAAATTCTTTATCCCCATATATGACTGTGGGATCACTTTCCAGGCGCATGTTTTTTTTCAGACGATTGTGAAATACGGAAGAAATCAATGGCCGTTCAGATGCATCTCCTGTTTCTTTTTCAATAATGGCGGCCAGGGTCACTATTTCATGGACAGAAAACCCCAGTTCCTTTGTGCGCTTTTCCCATTCCCGGGTGTAAACACTGTGAAAGGTGTCTACCATTTTTTTTATGATTTGTCGGCAGGTTGTATGTTTGGGAAAAAAATATGTATCCGGATATAGATAGCCTTCCAGGGAATGGGAATTTACCCCTAGCTTTTTGATAAAATTAGAATCCTGACAAAGGGACAAAAATGTATTGGTATCACAATAATTTTTATCCTGGGCCAGGTCGGCAATTTCATCCATATTCAGTCCTTCGGGGATGGTCATCCGGTAGAGTCTGACTCTGCCCTTTAGAAGGTGATCCAGAATTTGCGCCGGGGTTTTGGAGGCAGAAAGCTGATATTCTCCAGCCATAAGCCTGGTGGATGCTTTTTTATACCTGACATAAAGTTTAAAGAGGGACTGGTTGGTGACCAGTCCCTCCTTCTCAAGGTTGGCAGCAACCTGTCCCAGGCTCTGTCCCGGGGTTATTGTAAAGGGAATTATCTGTTCCCGGGAGGCTGCCGGGGTTTTAGTAAATAGCCTCATCTGGTAGATGAAAAGAGATAAAATAACGCCGGTCATAAGTAAGATACCAGCCAGGGTTATTCCTAATTTTTTAAATTTTGGGTGGTTCATTGCATTTTAGCTCTGTTAATTAAAAAGGGTATCCAAGTAATTTTGGGATACCCTTTGGTAATGAATACAAACGATCTGCCCCAGGGGCAGATCGTTTGAGGCTTTTCTTTTATTTGGAGATGGGGAAATCAGGATCCGGATTATAGCATATTCTACAGCAATTGAGGCAGCGTTCCGCTTCTTTGTGAGCTGTTTCTTCCGGAAGGACAAGATCCACTTCCACCATGGAGTCAAGGCGCTGACTCACAGGTAGTTCCGGCATTTTTGCCCGTTTGATTTTTTTCACTCCGTCCACACTGGTAAAAATGGATTCATGGATTCTTTTTTGTTGCAGCGAATCCTTTACAGGTTCCACAGGCTCACCCTTGAGAAAGCAGTCTATGGATCTTGCGGCCCGCCGGCCGCCACCAATGGCATCAACCACAAGGGCGGGACCCGTGGCTGCATCCCCGGCCGTGAAAATATAGGGTATGGTGGCCTGGAGCGTTGCTGGATCATTATCAATGGTATTCCACCGGGTCAGTTCCAGTTCGGTCATCCTTGGATGGGGGTCCTGCTGCTTAAAAGATGCCTCGGGAGACTGGCCTATGGC
>DAOWDR010000435.1 GCA_030638935.1 Desulfobacteraceae bacterium
AGGCGGCTCAGCGCTGGGTCTTTGGCAACAACTTACAGGATGCACGTATCCTTGCCGCCGATCCGATGATGTGGATCGCCGATATGAACTACCGTATCCCAGATCCGGCTGTCCAAGCCGTGACGGATGCTGGACCGTCGCCCTTTGTACGTCAGGGGTATATATTCCTTGGGGTATCAGACCAAGAATCTATTTTGCCCATGAACAATGGCACTATGAAAAAGAAAGTATTCCAGTTCCAATATCGCTATCCTATGATCGGCGGCCCGGCGCCTATCGGTTACTGCCTGGATGAACTGGTTGAGATTGCAGATGGCCTGTTCCTTGGGCAGTTGATTTATTCCACTAAGTTGAGCTTGCCTTTCCAGTCAGGCGTAAATCCAGAGAGGTATCAGTATCAACTATTTGGTTACTTCTTATTAATGGATGACGACTGGCAACGGCATCGGTTGGCGATTGGTTTGGACACTTTGGATTGAGAGAAGAGAGCGGTTCGGTACTGGAAAAAACGTACTGTTGAGGATTGCTGATGGGTATAGCTGGAAAATCCACTATTGTTTTGTGCCGTTCTAATTTGTGGACGAATCGATATAGGAAGTTCAAAGTGCTAATTGACGGGCGCAAGGAAGGCGCTATTGCCAGTGGGCAGAGTGAGAGCTATACCGTAACGCCAGGCCGGCACAACATTCAGGTCAGGCTTGACTGGTATAAATCAGAACCCCTCGAGTTGGATTTGGTGGAAGGGGAAGAGGTTCGCCTAGAGTGTGGGCCGCGAACGGGCATTTCTGCCGAACTTAATGCCATCGTTTCACCTGGTGGCGCTCTTTACGTGAAAGCAGCCGATGAAACAGTTTCTGGCTCGCAGGAAGGAGTCTGGAGCAAGATTGTTACCCTGGCGGATCAGAAGCTGGCGGAGTATTCAGATGCCCATACCTCTGAGCATCAACTAGAGACCAGGCGCACCGGCATCCATCTGTTCATATCCTACCGGAGGGAAGATAGTCCGGATGTCTGTGGCCGAATCTATGACCGATTGATTCAACAGTTTGGAAAAGAGGCCGTATTTAAGGATATTGACAGCATCCCCTGGCCGGCCTATGAACTCTTTCCAATGGAACAATACAGACTGTTGAGAATGCCCCATTGTACCCACAGCGATTTTGTCATGCCCATGCTTTCCGGAAGGGGATGCACCTTTACCTGCAACTTTTGCTACCGGATGGACAAGGGGTTCCGGCCAAGAAGTCCCGAATCAATCGTTGAAGAGATATTATATCTGAAAAAAGAGTTCAACATCTCCTATATTGCCTTTTCCGATGAGCTTCTCATGTCTTCCAAACAACGGACCATTGAAATCTGCGAATCCTTTTTAAAGGCAAATTTAAACATAAAGTGGGATTGCAACGGCAGGCTCAACTATGCAACACCCGAGGTCCTATCCGTCATGAAAAAGGCGGGCTGTGTTTTCATCAATTATGGGATAGAAGCCTTTGATAATGATGTATTAAAAAAGATGCAAAAAGCCCTTACCATTAACCAGATAAATAAAGGCATAGAGGCAACCCTGGCTGCCGGGATAAGTCCCGGTCTTAATATGCTCTTTGGCCATATCGGTGACACCAGGGACAGTTTGAATTCTGCCGTCGATTTTTTAATCAAACACGATGACGGGGCACAGATGCGAACTATCCGGCCGGTTACCCCATATCCCGGCTCTCCTTTGTACAATTACGCCATTGAAAAGGGTTTGATAAAAGATATCCGGGATTTTTATGAAAATAAACATTTGAATTCAGACCTGTTTGCTGCTAATTTTACCGAATTGTCCGAAGAAGAATTGTATTCAGAACTGTCAAAGGCCAATATAAGGCTCATGGAAAATTATTTTGAGAATAAAAAGAAGCTTATGGTTGAACAGACCCAGCATTTGTACTCAACCCGGGATGCTTCCTTCAGGGGATTCAGACAAGCATAAACTATTTGGGGAAAACTTAATTGGAATTAAAAAATAAAAATGTATTGGTGACCGGAGCCGATGGATTTATCGGGTCCCATCTGGTTGAAATGCTGGTTGAATCCGGTGCCAGGGTAAAGGCGCTCAGTTATTATAATTCCTTTAATTATTGGGGATGGCTGGAAGCCCTTGACTGCCTGGATGATATCGAAGTTTTGTCCGGGGATGTCCGGGATCCCCATTTTTGTAAGGAGATTACCAAGGAGGTGGATGTTATTTTTCACCTGGCCGCTTTGATTGCCATTCCCTATTCCTATATAGCCCCGGACTCCTATGTGGATACCAATGTCAAAGGGACCCTCAATATCTGCCAGGCAGCCAAGGAGAATGGGTGTGAAAGAATTATCCATACCTCAACTTCCGAAGTGTACGGCACGGCACAATATGTTCCCATTGATGAGAAACATCCTTTGCAGCCCCAGTCCCCCTATTCAGCCAGCAAAATAGGGGCAGATCACATGGCCATGAGTTTTTTTCTGGCATTCGGTTTGCCCGTGACCATTGCAAGGCCCTTTAATACCTATGGCCCCCGTCAAAGTGCCCGGGCGGTTATCCCCACCATCATAGGGCAGATTGCAGCGGGTAAAAAAGAGATTCAGCTGGGAGACCTTTCACCCACCCGGGATTTTAATTATGTGCTGGATACCTGCAAAGGGTTTATGGCCTTGGCCCAATCGGACAAGGCCCTAGGGGAAGTGGTAAACATTGGATCAGGGGTTGAGATTTCCGTGGCAGATACCCTTGGGCTGATTAAAAAAATAATGAATTCAGATGTTCAATTTATTACAGATAAACAAAGAGTTCGTCCCAAGGATTCTGAAGTTTTCCGGCTCTGCTGCGATAATACCAAAATAAAACAATTAACCGGCTTCACCCCGGACTATTCCCTGGAGAAAGGATTAATTCAAACCATTGAATGGCTGGCAGACCCCCAAAACCTTTCACGGTATAAAACAGATATATACAATGTATAGGTCTCTTACCAACTTTATACAGGACTGGTATCAAACCAAAGAGTTTATCCCTCTTCATGAGCCACGTTTCAAAGAAATCGACCGGAAATATGTGCTGGATGCCATTGATTCAACCTTTGTCTCCAGTATCGGTGAATATGTTGACAGGTTTGAACAAATGCTTGCCCAGTATCTTGGGGCAGAACATGGGGTTGCCGTTGTAAATGGGACGGCTGCTCTTCAGGTAGCCCTGGGATTGGCCGGTGTTCAAAATGGGGATGAAGTTATTACCCAGCCCCTTACATTTGTGGCAACGGCCAATGCCATTGCCCATAATAATGCCGATCCTGTATTTGTGGATGTGAACAAGGAGACCCTGGGACTATGCCCCTACGCTCTGGAACGATTTCTGGATAAAACAGCAGAAAAAAAAGGCCAGGCAACCCTTAACAAAATTACCGGTAAAAAGATTACCGCCATCCTTCCCATGCACACCTTTGGACACCCCTGTAAGATGCAGCAGATAATGGAGCTGGCAGATCATTGGAAAATTCCAGTTGTTGAAGATGCTGCCGAGGCCCTAGGCTCAACAATTTCAACCCAACATTGTGCCACATTTGGCCAATTGGGCGTGTTCAGTTTTAACGGCAATAAAACCATCACCTGCGGGGGTGGCGGTGCCATTATTACAAATGATAAAAAGCTTGCTCAAAGGGCCAAACATTTGACCACCACAGCCAAAGTGAGCCACCCCTGGGAGTTTGTCCACGATGAAATTGGCTATAATTACAGGTTGCCCAATTTAAATGCAGCCCTGGCATGTGCCCAGCTTGAGCAATTGGATGGTATCCTTAGGGACAAACGGAAACTGGCCAATGCCTATGCCTCTTTTTTCAGTGAAACCGGGTGGGGAAATTTTTTCACGGAGCCCAAGGGGTGTACCAGCAATTAT
>DAOWDR010000307.1 GCA_030638935.1 Desulfobacteraceae bacterium
AGATCTCCCTGGGGCTACCTGCGGCCACGGTTGAAATTGTCAACGGAACCCTGCTGATTTTTTTAATTATGGGCGATTATTTTTTAAATCACAAAATGAGCATTAGTTTTTCAGCCAAATAGGACCAACCAAATAGAACAAACCGGACAGAACTCAAATTTATAGGAATACATAATGGAAGAGATTATCATTTCAACACTCCAGCGGACAATGATAGCCGGCACCCCTTTGCTGCTGGCCACCACCGGGGAAATAATATGTGAGAGATCAGGCATCCTGAACCTGGGAGTGGAAGGTGTTATGGCCGTTGGAGCTGTGGTGGCATTTATCGTCACCATGACCACGGGACAGCCCTGGCTCGGCGTTCTGGCAGCCATGGCAGCCGGTATGACAATATCAATCATCCATGCCTTTGCCTCCATCACCCTCCAGGCAAACCAGGTTGTCTCGGGCCTGGCTCTGACCATGCTGGGCTTAGGTCTTTCCGGTATGCTTGGAAAACCCTATGTGGGCAAACCCCTTTCCATAAAAATGGATGATATTACCATTCCATATCTATCTGATATCCCCTATATCGGTAAAATACTCTTCATGCAAACTCCCTTTTTCTACCTAGCCATTTTCCTGGCCTTTGCCTCCTGGTTTTTGCTGGAACGGACACGGCTTGGCATCCAGATCCGGTCAACGGGAGAAAATCCCAAAGCCACCGAGACCCAGGGGGTCAATGTATTTTTAATCCGTTATTTTTCGGTGATCATTGGCGGGGGTTTTTCCGCCCTTGCCGGGGCCCATTTGTCCATCTCCTATTCAAAATCCTGGATTGAAGGCATGACAGCAGGCCGGGGGTGGATTGCCATTGCACTGACAATTTTTGCCCTGTGGAATCCGGGTCGCGCTATCTGGGCCGCCTTTCTTTTCGGGGGCATCTTCGTGGTCCAGTATTTGATGCAGCCCCTTGGAATCTCCCCAAATTTTTTGTCCATGCTGCCCTATATTGCCACCCTGCTGATTCTGCTGCTCATCAGCTTAAAAGACCCCAAAAAACTAAATGCCCCGGCCATGCTGTCAGCTCCCTACAACCGAGGGGAAAGATAATAAAACCCTTTGACTTTTGTCCTGATTTTATTAATAATTATAAAGATATATACCATCTGAAATAAAAAGGAGTCGTCATGTCAAAACCGATCCTGTCAATTGACGAAATTTCCAAGATTTTTCTTAAAACTGCCCAGAAGACACTTGAAACAAGCACCAAAAGAGATGTAACCTATTCAACTACCATCCAGAAGATCCCCAAGGTCTCCATGAGACCGGATCTTACCTGTTTTGTTCAATTTGACGGGGATTATATCGGGCTTGTTGTCCTGAATTTTTCAGCCGATGCCGCCTATGAGATCTATGAAAAATATATGCTTGCCATGGGAATGCCCAAGGAAGAGCTGACAACCAGCATTGCCTCACCGGAAATCACCGACAGCATCGGTGAAATCACAAACCAGATCATGGGCCAGGTGATCAAGGATGTGGGAGAGACCTTTGATCTGAATGCAGTTTTCGGCCAACCCAAGGCCCTGACCCTGAACTCTGCCATCACCCTTGTTATTGATGCCGATTATGCTGAAAACAGACGGCTCTCCTTTAAAATAGGCAACTATAGTTTCCGCATTGAAATTGCCATGGAACATACGGAATTTATCCAGATCTAATTTTCCTTGCCACAGGAACCATAGGTAATTTATATGAAATTTCCCAGACGTTTTTTCCTAGGCTGTTTTATCTTCATTTTTATGGGATGGAGTTGCCTGCCTTCCTTTGCCATTTCCATTCCCGATGAACAAAAGCTTAGCTACAAATTCATGGAAATGATGAAAGAGCAGAGGGTCATACTCCATGACCCTGTTGCCATGCACATGATCAATACTGTGGGCTACCATATTCTGTCTAATTTGCCGACCCAGCCCTTTAATTTCAACTTTTACCTGATCAATGATGATTCCTTTAACGCATTTGCCAGTCCAGCCTCAAATATTTTTATCTATAAGGGGTTGCTCTTTGCCCTGGATAATATTGACGAATTTGCCGGGATCATGGCCCATGAAATTGCCCATGCCGTAAGCCGGCATGTCTCCCAGTCCATTGACCGCTCCAAAATGGTGAGTATAGGCAGCATGGCCGGCATGCTGGCCGGAGCCCTTATCGGAGCCGCAGGAGGAGGGGAAGCAGCCTCGGCATTGGCCATGGGCACCATGGCGGCCAGCCAGTCCGCAATGCTTGCCTTTACCAGGGAAAATGAAACAGATGCAGACCAGAAGGCCGTCCAGTTCCTAAGCGAGACCGGCTATTGTCCCACAGGACTTTTGTCCGGCCTTACCAAAATGCGGGCATCGGATTATAGGGGGATAGAAGGCATCCCCGATTATTTTAAAACCCATCCAGGAACGTGGAACCGAATCATCAATCTTGCCGGACTCCTTGCAGATTACAAACCACCCCAGGAAAAAATAAAGGTTCCCGACACCTTTGATTTTGATATGGTTAAATACAGAATACTGGGACTTTACGGAAATCTTGACACGGATTTCAACAAATTGGAAACCCGGTTGCAGGATGAGCCTGAAAATCCGGCTCTTAACTATGGCATAGGGCTGTTGTACGCCAGGAAAAACCAAAGGGCCCTTGCCATCTTACATTTAAAAAAGGCTTTATCCGTTAAATTATTTGAACCCATGATCCTGCTTGAACTGGGCCGTATCTATATCCATGACGGGCAACTTGAAAACGCCAAAAATGTATTGGCAGGAGTCAAAGACAACCCAATCATGGGGCTTTGGGCCAGGTATTATCTTGCCATTGCCCAGCTTGAATCAGGAGATAAGCTCCTTGCTGAAAAAAACCTAAAACAGGTACTTGATGAGAAAGTCGAAGCCTTTCCCCGGGCCTATTATCACCTGGCCAATATCATGTCCCAGAAAAAAAAACAGGCCATGTCCCACTATTACCTGGGCGTTTACTATTCAGAATCCAGGGATTTTAAAAATGCCATCCGCCACCTGGGACGGGCCATTGAAACCATTGAAGATCCTAAAACAAAGGAAGATGCCCAAAAACGTCTTGACCGCATCTATGCTCTTCCCAAGTCCAAAAGATAATCATCCCCCAACAATATATCCTACAGAACCTAAATTCAAATTAAATTTTGGGGAGTGATCGGGTCACCAACACCGGCCAGGGTAGGATGCGGTTCACTGATTGAACAATTCACCCCCACCCCGGCCTAAGCAGCAGATTCTAATCAATTTTAAAGATTCCATTTTCATTGATTACAAAGGTTTTCTAGCCGATACAATGACGGCTTCTCCAATTTTTTCAGCCTGTTTTGCAGCTTGCTCCATATGTTGATGTACTGACCCGTCATCTATACTTGAACGAATCAACCTGTTTGCTTCGTTAATCTGTTTTTCTGAGCAAAAGCAGTAGATTGAATCTGCCTTTTGAAAGTCAGTATCCAAGGCCACCTTAGGATCACGATAGTATTGTTCCTGAAATAATTTTCCAGATGGTATGGTTGTTTTAATATCTGTAAATCCTAACTCCCCAAGCCTGGATATTAGCTCTGGGACAGGAATATATCTTGGCTGCATTGCAAGGGCTGCTTTTTCGATGTATTTATAGTTCCAATATACACCGGAATGCGGATTCAGCTGTTCATGTGTGCTTGTGTTGATGGTCAGGACACCACCGGGTTTAATGACACGCCTGCTCTCTTTTAAAAAAAGTGTCAGATTCGGGTAGGACGGTTCCGTATCAAGATGGTGCAGCACCTGGTTAACCATATAGGCATGGAAAAAATCATCTGAAAAGGAAAGGTCAAGAATATTGCCTATCTGTAAATGAACATTCTCGGCATCTCCAACTTTTTGTTTGGTTTCTTCATATCCCTGTTCAGATCCCTCCACCCCATAGACTTCTTTCATAGGGTGCCTGACCTGATCTATGTATGCACCTGTACCAAATCCACCTTCCAGAATCACTTGCTCTTCAAAAGGCACCCGGGTTTCTTCAAAAATGTGTAAGAGTTCCCTCAAACCATTGGGTTGTCGATTTTGGTCATAGGAGACAAATGTATCATTATAGTTACAATACGAAGAAGCGTTTCTTTTTTCTGATTTATTCATAGACATCCTTTTTAAGTATAATGAAGAAATTTGGCTTATGGAATTAATTTTTCCAACGCCTTAAAATTACAATTTTTTTCAAGTCACTGCAAAGACAAACCGTAATGTTACAAATATTTCATGTGGATGCAAGGATCGTTATACCCAATTAAAGATAGGGGATATCCACTTTGATATGTTCGGACTGTTTCTATAATCGATCGCTCAATCCTTCCGCAGCACCCCTTCCTTGGTTAGATCCTGTAAATCAGATCTTATCAAAACTTGAGAACTGCATACTAAAAGTGCCCCTGCCCTGGGTGGCAGACCT
>DAOWDR010000584.1 GCA_030638935.1 Desulfobacteraceae bacterium
ACAATACTTATTGTCGCATCTGTTCATGTCCCTTGAACCCACGCATTGGAACCATGCCACTTTTTTTGGTTCCTTGTTGTCGGACATCCTTGTTAAATGACCGTTGGTGGGGCCCGAGGCCGAAAGAATTCGTTCAAATTCCATGGCGGTCATCACATTGGGATGATTTGCATATCCGTAATTATCAAACTTGGATGGATCAAAGGGCGCAAAACCCGGTGATAGAATGACAGAGCCTGCATCAAGTTCTATGATCTCATCTTCCATGGTGTGGTCAATGGCATCCATCTGACAAACGTCGGAACAAACCTGGCAGCCACCTGTTTTAAAGTGCATGCACACATCCCGGTCAATGGCAGGTGTATTGGGTACTGCCTGGGCATAGGGCACATAAACCGGTTTTCTGCCTGTAAGACCCATCTCATATTCCGAAGGAATAAGAAAAGGATTGGCTTTTGTGAATTCATCTTTAATTTTTTTAAGGGTTATGTGACCGGTGGGGCAGACAGAGGCACAGGCACCGCAGGCCATGCAAACATCGGATTGAATACCAAAGGGGGTATCTATTCTCATGTCAACGCCGCGTCCGGTAAAACTAATGGCAGAATTTCCCATTTTTTCGCACATGCGCACACAAAGTCCGCACAAGATACAATCATCATCTTCTGTCTTAAAACGGGATTTTTCAATATTATATTGCTTTGCCAGTTTTTTTAACAGGGGAACCTCGGGGCATCGTGCAAACAGCATTTCAACAATGAGTTTTCGCCCCTGGAGAACAGCCTTACTCTCGGTGTTGATTTCCATGCCTTCCCAAATGGGATAGTTACATGCCGTTACAAACTTGGTATTTCTGCCGTCAAAGAGTTCCACCGTGCATATCCGGCACATTCCGGCGGGTTCAAGTGCTTTGTGATGGCAAAGGGTGGGAATTGTTACGCCGTATTTTTCGGCAACATGGATTATATATTGCCCTTCTTCGCCCTGTACTTCTTTACCGTTAAGTTTAAAAGTTACCATAGATATTATCCCTCATGATTATTTGATAACGATTGCATTGAATTTACATGCATCGTAACAAATTCCACATTTAATGCATTTATCCTGTTCCAGGATGTGGGGTTCTTTTTTGTCACCTGTGATGGCATCCTGGGGGCATTTTTTCGCACAGAGTGTGCAGCCGGTACAGGCATTTTCATCTATCTCATAAATAAAAAGATTCTTGCAGACACCTGCTTTACATTTTTTATCAAAAATATGAGATTCATACTCTTCCCTGAAATAATTAATGGTTGTCAGAACAGGGTTGGGAGCCGAGGTGCCAAGACCGCAAAGTGAAAATTTTTCAATCATTGAGCCTAATTCTTCAAGAAGCTCAATGTCGCCTTCTTTGCCATTCCCTTCACAGATTGAGCTAAGGATATCCAAAGATTGCTTGATACCTTCCCTGCAGGGGTTGCACTGGCCACAGGATTCTTCTTTGAGAAAATCAAGAAAATACCGGGCAACATCCACCATGCATGTATTTTCATCCATGACAATCATGCCGCCGGAACCCATAATGGACCCCACACGGGCAAGTTGCTGATAATCCACCGGCGTATCCATAAGGCCGGCAGGAATACACCCTCCGGATGGTCCGCCGGTTTGAACAGCCTTGAATTCTTTTTTCCCGGGGACTCCTTCTCCCATGTTAAATACAATATCCTTCAGGGGAATGCCCATGGGAACCTCGAGCAAACCTGTATTTTTTACCTTGCCCACAAGGCTGAAGGCCTTGGTTCCCTTTGAGTTATCAGTACCGAATCCTGCATACCAGGGAGCCCCTTTGAGAATAATAGCCGGTACATTGGCATAGGTTTCAACATTGTTGAGGTTGGAGGGTTGATCCCTGAATCCTTTTTCAACCGTATGCACATATTTGGCCTTGGGCCGGCCGACTTTTCCTTCAAGAGAAGCCATGAGCGCTGTGGATTCACCACAGACAAAAGCTCCGGCACCGGTGGATATCTTTATGTTAAATGAAAATTTGCTTCCTGCTATGTTTTCCCCTAATAAACCGTAGGCCGTGGCCTGTTTTATTGCGTTTACAAGGCGTTTTACTGCCAGGGGATATTCGTTTCTTACATACATGAATCCCAGGGAAGATCCAATGGCAAGGCCTGCAATGAGCATGCCTTCTATTACTGAATGGGGATCTCCCTCAAGGATGCTTCGATCCATGTAAGCACCGGGATCTCCTTCGTCTGCGTTGCAGATAATGGTTCTGTCTCCATCGTGCTTTGCACAGGTTGCCCACTTGATGCCGGTTGGAAATCCTCCTCCCCCCCGGCCTCTCAGGCCAGATTCCTTAATAGTGGTTATTATATCCTGGGGTTTGGTCTCTTCAAGGGCAGTCAGAAAGGCAATGTATCCTTGTTTTCCAAAGTACTCTTCTATGCTGTCCGGGTTAACATAGCCACAGTTTCTCAGGGCTATCTTGACCTGGCCTTTGAAAAAAGGGGTTTCTTCAAGAAAGGGGATGGCTTCCAGGGGTTCAATATTTTCCTGGGGGTTATCCATGTCATCTTCAAGAAGAGATCTCGGGTCTTTTACCTGGCCCAGGATAAGCTTTAATATTTTTTTATCGCTGAAGTCATTGTTAGTATAAGCGTTGATAACATCGACGATCTTATCTTTTGTCACATTTTTAAACATTATCCGGGGTTTGTCCTTGGCAATAATTTCAACCAAAGGCTCAACCTCACAATACCCTATGCACCCGGTCTGGCATATCTCAATGTTTTTATTTTGTGAAAACTCTTGTTTTGCAGTATCAAAGGAATCCTTAGCACCTGCGGCAATGCCGCATGATGCCATCCCAATATTAACCTTGACAGTTTCAGGAAGGTTAAGCTTTAGCCGGTATTCCTCTTTTATTTTTTCCAGATCTGTTACAGACTGAATAGTCATGATTCATACCTCTTGTGGTTTATTCGTATTGATTTAATACTGTTTCAATTTCATCAGGCTTGATACGGCCATGCATATCTTCATTGATTTTAATGACAGGGCCTAGACTGCAACAGCCTATGCAACGAACAGATTCAAGGGTATATCGTTTGTCTGCGGTTGTTTCGCCGTCTTTAATATCAAGGGTGTTTTCAATCTGCTCCCGGACCCGTTCTCCACCCCTTACATGGCAGGCGGTTCCAAGACAGATGGACACAATATTTTTACCCCTGGGTTCAAGGCTGAATGTGCTGTAGAATGTGCTAACCTCGTAGATTTTGCTGTAAGGTATTTCCAGTTTTTCAGATACGTATAAGAGAGTTGCCTTTGGTAGATAATTATAGCGGCGCTGAATTGCCTGGAGAATCATAATAAGATTCTCTTTTTCACCGTCAAATTCTTTTTCAATCATCTGGTCTAATTCTAAATAATCAATTTCTTCACCATCATTGATGTTTTGAGTAGTCATAGTACTCATCTGTAATTCTCCTCTGTAATTCTCCTCTGTAGTGAACAATCTAAAAGCTAATTTATGCTGCAGAAATCTGTTGCGTTACAGGACAGCTCTCGACACAAGCTCCGCATCCCGTGCACAGATCGGTTTTAATACTGCGGGCCCGTTTTTTGATCTTTACCTTGAAGTTTCCAGCAGATCCTTCAATGGATTCAATGTCGGAATAGGTTATTAGTTCGATGTTTAAATGCCGGCCGACCTCGACCAGTGTAGGTGAAATTATTCACATGGCACAGTCATTTGTGGGAAAGGTCTTGTCAAGCTGAGACATGACACCGCCAATGGACGGACTTTTTTCCACCAAATAGACATAATATCCGGAATTTGCAAGATCAAGGGCTGATAGCATGCCGGATATACCGCCGCCAATCACCACTACAGATCCGATTGTTTCTGAGTTCATTATTACTATCTCCTGTTTTTAATCATATTAAATCAAAATTAGGTTCTTCTCATAATTACTATCACAATGGCTATAACACAGTCACAATGGGTATAACACAGTTTTTTAATTAATTTTTATTAATTAAAAAATTATGTTATAAAGCTTTCTGTTAAAATTTGTCAACTATTATCGAAGAAAAGGCTAATCCCAATAATTACCATGCAAAAAATTATCACAATCTGCGGTCCCACCGGTATTGGTAAGACCGGTTTTGCCATTGCCGCTGCCCGCCGTTTTAATGGTGAAATAATCGGGGCTGATTCCATGCAGATATATAAATATATGGACATTGGAACCGCAAAACCAGCCCCAAATGAATTAAGAATGGCCTCCCATCACCTGGTTGATTTCTTGGACCCCAAAGAGGAATTTGATGCAGGTCTTTATGCCACCCGGGCCGGCCAGGTAATTGGTTCTCTGTATAATAAAGGTAAGCTTCCCATAATTGCCGGGGGTACAGGCCTTTATATCCGGGCATTGCTCCATTGGCTTTTCAGGGTCCTGCCCGTTTGTGCAAAAACCATGGCTGATCTGACCAGGCTTCTTGAAGAAAAGGGAAGTTTTTTTCTCCATGAACAATTAAAAAGTTGTGACCCTGTTGCAGCTGCGAAAATCCATCACAATGACAGTTTTCGAGTGATTCGTGCCCTTGAAGTTTTTAAGACAACGGGTCAGCCTATTTCTGCCAAACAAAAGGCCCATGATTTCAAAGAATCCAAATACAATAGCCTGACAATTGGTCTTTATATGGACAGAAAACAATTATATGAGAGGATCAACCAACGGGTGGATATCATGGTCGGCCAGGGGCTGCTCAATGAAGTTAAGTTTCTTGTGGGCAAAGGATATTCACTGGACCTTAAGCCCATGCAGTCCATTGGATACAGACACATGGGCATGTTTCTAAAAGGCGAGGTTGATTTTGAGGAAGCAATAAGGCTGTTGAAAAGGGATACCCGCCGTTATGCAAAAAGACAATTCACCTGGTTTAACTCAGAACCGGATTTAATCTGGCTTGAACCATCACAAAAAGACAAAGCCTTTGAACTGATAAAAGACTTTTTGACATAATTTTTAATTTTACATATAGTTGGAATTTTGAAAATAAGGATACTCATTATAGTATATTGTTATGGATGTATATAATAAACAGCGAAACAAAATGAATAAGAAAACAATCAAAGATCAAATCTGTTTCTTTCTGGCCATTGCTATCATTGCCGGCCTTTGGGGATGTGCAAAAATGCCGGTAAAACCCCCATCTGACCAACCCCCGCTTATTGGGGAAAAAATTCCTGAGCCAGAAGAACCGGAAAAACCGGAAAAAGATATCATCCAAATTCTTTTGGCGGAAGCTGAAAAGTTTTCAGCCCAGGATAACAATCAGGATGCCCTGTTTGTATACAACCAGGCCCTGGCATTGGCAGACCCCATTGAGAGGAAAAAGGACAGGGAGATAATTTTATCCGGTATTGAAAAGGTGCTGGCAAAAACCGATCCCCAGGTCATTGAAGAGTTTATTCAGATCAAAAATCTAAGCGTCCCCAATGCACTTTTGCTCTATTGGCTGGGATTAAATCATGGTGCACAAAACCATTATGTTAAAGCAGGAAAGGCATTGGGTCTTTTTATCGATACATATCCGGACCATGCCTATGTCGAAGATGCCAGGGATCTACTGGCTGCCATGAAATCGGCAGTATTTAAAAAAGATACCATTGGATGCCTGCTGCCATTATCAGGGAAATATAAGATTTTCGGACAAAGGGCTCTAGAGGGAATCCAGATGGCAGTACAGGACCTTTCAAAAAATCATGGCCAAAATTTTCATGTGATTGTAAAGGACACCAGGTCAAATCCCGAAAGGGCAGCCGAATGTGTTGACGAACTGAACCAGGAAAAGGTAATAGGTATTTTAGGTCCTATGCTGACAACAAATACGGCCGGAATCCGGGCGGAAAACTTGGGAATTCCATTGATCGCCCTGACCCAGAAAAGCGAATTTCCCTTAAAGGGTGACTATCTTTTTTCCAATTTTATTACTCCTGAAATGCAGGTCCAGTCATTGGCATCCTATATTTTCATGGAGCTTGGCATAAAAAAAGTTGCCATCTTAGACCTCTACGAACGATATGGGAAACGGTATATGGACTTATTCTGGGATGTTGTGGATGAGTTTAACGGGGAAGTTGTCGGAGTTGAACCCTATGATGGAAAGAATACGGATTTTACCATCCCCATCCGGAAACTCACCGGAGAATATTATCCTGTGCCTGAATTTTTAATACCTGAAATACCCGTGGAAGAAGAAATTGTGCCAGGGAGTTTGGAATCCGGTATCACGGATCCATCTCTTAAAGATTCTGTTGCTTTGGAAGAAAATGAAATTTCAGAAAGCAATTTAACAAGGGGGTCAATCCCCATTGAAGAAAAGATTGAAATTGATTTCCAGGCCCTTTTTATTCCGGACTCTGTGTCAAGGATTAACCTGATCCTTCCCCAACTGGCCTTTAATGATGCCAAGGGCATGGTGCTTCTAGGCACAAATATCTGGCACCAAAAAAATCTTCTGACCGGTGCAAAAGGGTATAATAAAAATGCGGTGATCACCGACGGATACTTTGGAAACAGCAAAAACCCGGTTACAGCAGAATTTGAAAAAAGATTTAATGATCTCTATGAAACCCTTCCCGGGTTCCTTGAGGCCATTGCCTATGATACGGCCAATATACTATTTACAGCTGCCATGGATGATGATGTCGACTCAAGGGAAAGTCTGAAAAATTCCCTCCAGGGGACCCTGTTTGAAGGAGTTACCGGAAATACGATTTTTGATAAAACAGGAAGTGCCCACAAAGAACTATTTTTGATCACCGTCAAAAGAGGGAAATTCATGGAGATCAGTCGCTAAAAATCAGCTGCTAAAAATCAGCTGCTGAAATAGGTTTTCTGACCGGTGGCCTCCAGTACAGACTGCCATAACCTTCCCCGGGGATCCAGTTTTTTCCGCTTGCCGGCCGAGGCTTCCATGGGCACATGGACATAGTGGTTATTCCAAAAACTGATCAAAAGATTTGTTTTACCCGCCATGCCGGCGTGGACTGCATCCCTTCCTAAAAAACCGCAAAAAACGCTGTCATTGGCATTGGCAGGAAGACTGCGGATAATATAGCTGGGATCAATGTATTTAAGGGATATGGGAATATCTTTTTCCTTAAAATACTGGGTAATCTTATCCTTTAAATAGATACCAATGTCCTTGAGTACTACATTGCCTGATTCGTCATACTGGTTTTTCTGGTCATCGAAAAAATTCTGACCGGCCCCCTCTGCCACAATGATCACAGCATGCTTTCTTTGTTTGATCCTGTTTTCAATGGCCTGGAAAAATCCGGTTTTTCCATATAGAAAAATATCCACCTCCGGGATCAGCACAAAATTTGCATCCTGCTGGGCCAGGGCAGCAGTTGCAGCCAAAAACCCCGAGTGCCTCCCCATGAGCTTTATCAAGCCTATACCGTTGGGATAAGCTGCTGCCTCATTATGGGCCCCCTTAATGGCCAGGGTTGCCACGTCAACGGCTGTATCAAAACCAAATGACCGGGATACCAAAAAAATATCATTATCAATGGTTTTAGGTATACAGATAACCGATATTTTTAACTCCCTTTTCAGGATTTCATCTGCTATTTTTTTGGATGCCATCAAGGTGCCGTCACCTCCAACCATGAACAAAATTCCCACATTCATCCGCTCAAGACAATCCACCACCATACCAATATCCTGGGTACCCCTGGATGATCCGAGAATTGATCCGCCTGCATCCTGGATACCGGAAACACTTCCCGGGTTCAGGTCAATAACATCATGTCTGTAATCGGGAATAAACCCGTGGAGGCCGTGGCGAATACCATAAATGTTTTTTACATGGTAAATGTGATAAAGTTCAAGTAC
>DAOWDR010000679.1 GCA_030638935.1 Desulfobacteraceae bacterium
ATATCCTAAAATGTACAATGGTCCCCCTGAAGGCATCATAGTGGGAATCAAAAATCAGGGCTTTAAAATTTCCTGACCCCTCTGAAACAGGTCCTGGAATTCCCTCCACAACCGCCTGGAAAATCTTATCCACCCCAGTACCGGCCTTGGCAGATACTGGAAGAGCATCATCGGGCTCCAGCCCCAGGTCCTCTTCAATCTGTTCCCTGGCCCACTCAATATCAGCCGAAGGCAGATCAATCTTGTTAATAATGGGTATGATATCAAGGTCATGCTCCATGGCCAGGTATAAATTGGCAAGGGTCTGGGCTTCAACTCCCTGGGTGGCATCCACAATTATCAAGGCACCTTCGCAGGCAGCAAGGGCACGTGAAACCTCATAGGAAAAATCCACATGTCCCGGGGTATCGATGAGGTTTAATAAATACTCGGTGCCGTCTGGGGAAGTATAGGGAAGGGAAACGGTCTGGGACTTTATGGTAATACCCCTTTCCCGCTCAATATCCATGGAATCTAGAATCTGCTCTTTCATATCCCTGTCGGAAATAATTCCGGACAACTGGATCATCCGGTCGGACAGGGTGGACTTGCCATGGTCAATGTGGGCAATAATACTAAAATTTCTAATATTTTTTTTATCTAACTTCAATTGGGCTCCGCACTTAAGAGTTGACAAATATCATCTATCTAGCTAAATTTTGTTTTTATACTTTTATCAAGTGAGGCCAAAAGTGTCAAGATAAGCTCACTTGGGTGTAATTATTTCCAGGAGAAAAAAACCATGACTTACGCTATTCTGATTGTGGATGATGATATTGCCATAAAAGAATCTGTTGAAGAATATCTCAAAATACTCTCCTATGATGTCAAAAGCGCACTCAACGCCGAGGAAGCATTAACCGTTTTAGAAGACTTTGATGCAGATATGGTGCTCACCGATATCATGATGCAGGGCATGGACGGACTTGAATTGACCAAAAAAATCAAGGCAAAATTTGATATTGACGTAATGGTGATGACCGGTTACAGCGCCGACTATTCATATGAAGAAGCTGTCAAGGCAGGGGCCAGCGATTTTATCTTCAAGCCCTTCCGGTTTGAAGAGCTGGACCTGAGAATCAAGCGGGTTTTACGGGAGTCTGAATTCAAAAAAGAACGGGCACTCCTGCTCAAGGAAATGGAAAAGCTTGCCATCACAGACGCCCTGACCGGGTTGTATAATTCCCGGCAGTTTTTCCATCAGATCAAGCAGGAAATCAAGCGTTATGACCGATATTCCAGATCATTATCCATGCTGATCCTGGACATTGATTTTTTCAAAAAATACAATGATACCTGGGGCCACCTTGAAGGGGATAAGGTATTAATGAACATTGGCCGCATCATCAATTCATGCATGCGTTCCATGGATACAGCCTATCGCTACGGCGGAGAGGAATTTGCCATACTCCTGCCTGAAACAGGTATTAAAAAGGCCTGTTTGGTCGGGGCCAGGATAAAAGACAATATCGCCTCTGAAATATTCAGGCCTGAACCCGGCAAAACCCAATCCGTGACGGTGAGCATCGGGGCCTGCGAACTTATGAATGGGGAAGATTTCACCGCTTTTATCAAACGCACGGACAAGGCCATGTACAAATCCAAAGAGACCGGACGAAATAAACTGACCTATTCCTGATGATATTTATTCAGTGATCCTCATACTCAGATCAACTGATCGGGCCTGGTGGGTCAAGGCTCCGCAGGAAATAACGTCAACCCCTGTTGCGGCAATTGTATTCAGGGTGGAAAGAGAAACATTGCCCGAGGCTTCCACAATTGCCCTGCCCCCGATATAGGCAACCGCCTTTTCCATGGCCCCGGTATCCATATTGTCCAGCATTATCACCTCTGCATTGGCTGCAACGGCTTGTTTTACCTCATCCATGTTGGAAACCTCCACTTCGATTTTCATCAAATGGGAGATTCTGGCCCGTACCGATTGCACCGCTTTTTCAATACCGCCTGCAACGGCAATATGGTTGTCCTTGATTAAAATGCCATCGTAGAGCGAGTAACGGTGGTTGTGCCCCCCCCCGGCCCTTACCGCATCCTTTTCAAGGATTCTGAAGCCCGGGGTGGTCTTTCTGGTATCCGTGAGCCTAACCCCTGGATTGTCAAGGGTTTCAACATAGGTTCTGGTCAAAGTGGCAATGCCCGAGAGCCGCTGCAAAAAATTCAATGCCACCCTCTCCCCCTTGAGCAGGCACAAAAGGTCACCCTCTGCCTCAAAAAGTATCTCTCCTTTTTGGACAACCTGTCCGTCCAGGAAAGCACTGGTACAGACAATGGCAGGATCAAGCAGGGCAAATACCTTTTTGGCCACACCAATTCCGGCAAGAACCAGGGATTCTTTTGCAATGATCACCCCTTTCCCCCTGCGGGGAGCAGGCAGAATACTCTCGGTGGTAATATCTCCAAGGCCTGAATCTTCAAACAGGGCCAATTTGATAATCTGTTCTGTCATGTCCATGATGCTCACTTCATCTCTTTGATTCGTTCCAGGTTAGCCACAAGCTTTTCATTTTTTTCTTCAAGGCCTGCATGCTGGGTCTTTACCTTTAAAATAACCTCTTCCGGTGCTTTATCAAGAAAGCTTTCATTGTTCAGGCGTTTTTGAACCCCCAGCAATTCCTTAGTATTTTTTTCCAGCTCTTTTTCAAGACGCTTGATTTCCTTTTCAAAATCAATCACCCCTTCCAGGGATACAAAACAGGTGGTATTGCCGGTCACAGAAGTGGCACAGGAAGATGGAATACTTGCAGCGTCACTAAAATAAAAGCTTTCCAGGGTTGCCAGGTTGACAATGACGGATTTATTTTCCGCAATGACAATCTTCTCTTTTTCATCCTCTGTATTGGCCAGCACCTTGATCTTCATGGAGGGCTGGATATTCATTTCACTCCTGATATTCCTAATATCCGAGATAAGCCCGAATACAAAACTCATCTGAGTTTCAATGGTCTCATTTCGATAAACTTCATAGGAAGCCTGGTCATAGGGAAATGAGGCCTTCATGATAGACCCGTTTGTGGCCGGCATAATATTGTAAATTTCCTCGGTCACAAAGGGCATGAAAGGATGCATCATCACCAAGATATCTTCAAGAACTCTGGACAATACTGCCCTGGCGGTATCCCGCCTCTGAGCCCCCTCTTTTTCGTACAGGGCGGGCTTGGCTGTTTCAATAAACCAGTCGCAGAATTCATGCCATACAAACTGATATGCAGCAGAGGCTGCCTCATTGAATTTATAGGTTTCAATGCCCTGCTTCACGGCAAGGGCAGTGGCACAAGACCTTGATAGTATCCATTTTTCAGGCAGAGAAAGTTTTTCAGGATCAATTATGGTGTCTTTTGGGGTAATATGCATCAGGGCAAACCTGGAGGCGTTCCAGAGTTTGTTTACAAAATGCCGGTATCCTTCCACCCTGTCTTCGGACATTTTCACATCACGGCCCTGGGCGGCAAAGGCTGCCAGGGTAAATCTAAAGGCATCGGCCCCGTATTCATCAATCACCTTTAAGGGATCAATGACGTTGCCCTTGGATTTGCTCATTTTTTTCCCGTGTTCATCCCTGACCAGGGCATGGATATAAACATCATCAAAGGGGATCTCATCATCCATGAAATGAATGCCCATCATCATCATCCGGGCCACCCAGAAAAAGAGGATATCAAAGCCTGTCACCAGAACATTGGTGGGATAAAATGTTTTTAAAAGATCTGTATTTTCGGGCCATCCCATGGTTGAAAAAGGCCAGAGTGCACTGGAAAACCAGGTATCTAAAACATCGGTTTCCTGGACGATCTCCTTTGACCCGCAGGTTGGGCAGACCGTTGGATCTGTTTCTTCCACGATAACTGCCCGGCAGGCGGAACACTTCCACACCGGTATTCTATGGCCCCACCAGATCTGGCGAGAAATACACCAATCCCGAATATTGTCCATCCAGTCGAAATAGGTTTTGGTCCAAATATCGGGAATAATTTTGGTCCGGCCGCTGCGAACGGCTTCCGAAGCTTTTTCAGCCAGGGGGGCAACCTTTACAAACCATTGTTTTGAAATGGAGGGCTCCACATCGGTGTGACACCTATAGCAATTACCCACACTGTGTTTTATGGGTTCCTTTTTTTCCAGCAGACCCAATTCAGTCAGGGCTTCCACTGCCTGCTTCCGGCACTCAAACCGATCAAGTCCTTCAAATTCACCGGCAGGTTCCAGCATGCACCCGTAATCATCAATGACCTTAAGTTTTTCAAGCCCGTGCTTTTCCCCCAGATTAAAGTCATTGGGGTCATGGGCCGGGGTGACTTTCAGGGCACCGGTGCCAACCTCGGTGTCCACATATCCATCCCGAATAATGGGAATCATCCTGTCTGTCAGGGGCAGCATCACCTGGGTCTCTTGAAGGTCCTTAAACCGAGGATCATTGGGGTTTACGGCAACGGCTGTGTCTCCAAACATGGTTTCAGGTCGGGTTGTGGCAACGGTCAGCCCTTTTTTCTGATCCTTGAAGGGATAGCGGATATAATACATATAGGAGTCTTTATCCTCGTATTCCACTTCAAGATCGGCCAGGGCGGTACGGCACCGGGGACACCAATTGATGATATACTGGCCTTCATAAATCAAACCTTCCTTGTAAAGCCTGACAAAAACCTTACGGACTGCATCGGAAAGGCCTTCATCCATGGTGAACCGTTCCCGGTCCCAATCACAGGAGGCCCCCAGGCGTTTGAGCTGGTTGATGATGGCACCGCCTGATTTTTCACGCCATTTCCAAACCTCTTTAATGAACTCTTCACGACCCAGTTCATCCCGTGTCCTGCCACGGGCAGCCAAATCCCTTTCAACCACATTCTGGGTGGCTATGCCGGCATGATCTGTTCCAGGCATCCAGAGAACATTGTATCCAAGAAGCCGCCGGTATCGGCACATGATATCCTGGATCACATTGTTCAAGGCATGACCCATGTGCAGAACGCCGGTGACATTGGGTGGTGGTATAACGATTGAAAATGCTTTTTTATCGCTTTTATCTTCTGCCTTGAAAAATCCGTTATCAAGCCAGTATGTATACCATTTTTCTTCAATGCCTTTTGGCTCATATCCTTTATTCAAAGAATCGCCACCCATAATTTAACTCCTCAAACCCATATTAATGAAAAAGGGGACCCTGTGATGAATCCCCAAAACTTTATTAAATTTATATTTTTACAAAAAAACTCAGGAATTAGCTCTTTCGTCAAGATCCTTTTGCAGATTTTTTCGAATATCCGCAATCTCTTTTTCAAGAACTTTTTCCATAACTTCAAAAAGAATTTTTTCAATTTTTGCTGCAAATTTCTTTTCAATCACCCGTTCAAGGGCAGAATCCAGCTGCTCCCGGGTGATGGAAGATTCCAGATCACTTTCTTTGGTTTCCTCTATTTGGGTATTGACATCAGTGAGTTCAATAATGTCCTGATCCGGTTCATCATAAGAATCCCCATCAACCACCTGTGTCAGTTCGATAATCCCATCACCCTGTTCTGTATTATCAACCATAAATCCCCCATAGTTATCCATCGCAAACCTTACCATGCCTATTCTCCATGGAGCTAAAAAACTATCAAAGAGTAAAGAAAGTGTCAACAAATTAAAACCCAATGAAAAGGCATCTCTGAATATGGATCAGCTGTTCAACCTTAATCACATAGGAGTGCATACCAGCCCCATACTGCCAAAAGGCAGACACAGACATGGGTGATATCCATTGTATTTTTCCAGGGATTCACGTATTTTAAAAAAAACACTTAAACCCTAGGAAATGATAATGACCAAGCAAGCCATACCCTATTCAAAACAATGGGTGACCCAGGATGATCTCCATGCGGTTTGTGAAATCCTTGAATCAAATTTACTGACCACAGGCCCTATAATTGAACGGTTTGAAAATAAATTATGTGAACTTACCCGGGCCAAGCATGCAATTGCATGTGCAAATGGGACAGCCGCCCTTCACCTGGCCTGCATGGCATTGGGCATAAACGGCAATGACCTTGGGGTGACCTCACCCAATTCTTTTCTGGCATCTGCCAATTGCATCGAATTTTGCGGAGGTCGAACAGATTTTATTGATATCGATGGTGCAAGCCTTTGCATGTCACCGGACAAACTTGAAACCTATTGCAGGGAAAAGGCTGTTCCCCGGGTGGTAATTCCGGTTGACTTTTCAGGAGTTGCTGCTGATCTTCCCCGGTTCAAGGAGCTTTCCCGTGAATTTGGTTTTGCCATCATAGAAGATGCTGCCCACGCCATTGGTTCCACCTATACCTTTGAAGATAAAACCTTTGCCTGCGGATCATGTGCCCATTCAGACATGGCCATTTTTTC
>DAOWDR010000241.1 GCA_030638935.1 Desulfobacteraceae bacterium
CCCCTCCCTGACCGGTGATGTGATACTGGGGAAAGTACCTCTTTTATTAAACGAAAAAAAACTGGGAAAGCGCTTTAGCCAGGGCCGGGTAAAGGGAAGTCTTCCAAAAGTATGGCTGGGGGTGCCCCTGATGATTCAAGGAGATGTTTTGGGGGTTATGGCGGTTCAGAGTTATACCAACCCCAACCAATTCTCCCTGGCCGATGTGGAAATCTTAAGCTTTGTTTCCGAGCAGATTGCCGTCTCCATAGAAAGAAAACGATCGGAAAAGGAGTTGAAACAGGCCAGGAAAAGACTGATCCGGTCTGAAAAACTGGAAGCAATCGGAACCCTGGCCAGCGGAATTGCCCATGATTTTAATAATACCTTATCTATTACCCTGGGAAACATCAACCTGGCCCAGATGATATCCTCCCATGATCAGAGAATGGAGTATCTTGCCGATGCAGAAGCATCGGTTCTCCAGGCAAAGGAGCTGGCCGCAAAGTTTATAGTTTTTTCCAAGGGCGGAATTCGCATTAAATCCCATATTGATACCAGGGGATTTTTAAAGGAGGCCTTGGCATCCCTTGCTGAATCTGAAGGCATTGAATACCAGTTGACCATCAATGATCTTCCGCCGGTAATGGAAGCTGATCAGGAACAGATGAAAGAGGCTTTGAAAAATATTGTTATTAATGCAGCAGAAGCCATGGATATGGAAAAAAGCGTAATGGTTTCCGCCGGGGTTCACCCGGAAAAACCGGGCATGATAGTTATCTGCGTCCAGGACAAGGGCCGGGGCATTGAAGCTAGGAATATCGAAAAGGTTTTTGAACCCTATTATTCCTCCAAACCCATGGGAAAAAATAAGGGAACAGGCCTTGGCATGTCCATTGCCTGGTCCATTGTAAAAAATCACCAGGGAACCATCCGGATTTACTCTATTCCTGGTGCCGGGACCAGGGTGGATATGATATTGCCGGTGTTTCAAAAAGAGCCTTCCCGGGAAAAAGTAAGGCCTATGCCACCGGTGCCACAGCCTGGCAGGGAGACTGCCAGGCCCACAAGCAATGAAAGTCCCATGGTATTGTTCATGGATGATGACCCCATGATCCGGCAGATAATCGAAAAAATACTCATCAAGCTGGGGTATACACCCATTATTGCCCGGAATGGCGAAGAGGCAGTGGAAAAATACAAATCATTGATTTTGTCCGGGAAGAGCATTGCAGTGGTAATTTTAGACCTGGAAGTCAAACAGGGAATGGGAGGCATTGAAACAATGAAATTGCTTTCTGCCCTGAATCCGGAAATCAAAGCCATTGTTGCTTCCGGGTATTCCAAAGATCCGGCCATGGAAAATTGTAAAGAGTTCGGCTTTGCCGATTCCCTGGCAAAGCCGATTTCCGTACAAAATCTGAAAGAGGCCCTGGAAAAACTCCAATAAGTTTACCTGGATTCCCGGCTCTCGAATCTGGCTTTTATTTGCGGATTTTTACACAATTGGCATGGGCATCCAACCCTTCTGTCATGGCCAGCCGTATCACGTCATCGGCCTCTTTTTTAAATGCTTTTTTTGAATAATGGATCAGGCTGGTTTTTTTGGTGAAGTGCTCCACGCTCAATGCAGACGAAAACCTTGCAGTTCCGGCAGTGGGCAGCACATGGTTGGGTCCTGCAATATAGTCTCCCATGGGTTCAGGGGTGTAGGACCCTATAAAAAGGGCGCCTGCATTGCGAATTTGGTCAATATAGTCAAAGGGATCTTTGACAATGAGCTCCAGATGTTCCGGCGCCAGACGGTTTGAAAGACCAATGGCTGTTTCAATGTCCGGCACCAGCATGATGGCTCCAAAATTTTCAATGGAGGCCCTGGCTATATCCTGCCGGGACAGATTGACCAATTGTTTTTCAAGGGCCAGAACGGTTTTGCGGGCCAGCTCCTCGGAATCGGTGACAAGGATGGAGGAAGCCATGACATCGTGCTCTGCCTGGGAGAGCAGATCGGCTGCAATAAAATCGGGGTTGGCATCCTTATCCGCAATGATCAGTATCTCGCTGGGGCCTGCGATCATGTCAATTCCCACGATTCCAGAAACAATTTTCTTGGCCAGTGTCACATATATATTTCCCGGTCCAACAATCACGTCCACCCGGGGAACCTGGTCTGTCCCATGTGCCAGGGCGGCAATGGCCCAGGCACTGCCGGCCTTGAATACAGATGAAATTCCAACTTTTTGGGCTGCGGCAAGGATGTGGGGGTTGATCAGGCCGTTTTCCATGGGCGGGGTCATAAGCGTTATGGATTCCACCCCTGCCACTTTTGCCGGAATTCCGCCCATGAGCACCGAGGAGACCAGGGGGGTTTTGCCGCCCTGGGCACCGGGGGCATACACCCCGGCCGCTTCCACGGGTTTGACCAGTTGACCCACCATCACCCCGTTTCTGGGAGTGTCGATCCAGGAATTTTCCTTCTGCTTTAAATGAAACTCCGTGAGCTGGCTTACGGATCTGTCCAGGCTTTTTAGGAAATCCGGATCAATGGAATCCATGGCATTGTTAATCTCTTCTTGAGTTACTTTCAAGGAATCTAGGGTAACGGCCTTTGAATCAAATTTGTTGGTGTATTCCACCAGGGCCTTGTCACCCCTTTTTTTTACATCATCAATGTATTTTTCAACATTTTCATAATCAGCCTGGGAAAATCCCAAGCCCCTTTCAATGGTCTCTTTGACTCTTTTTTCTGCCTGGTCTGAAGGGTATTGAAATATTTTCATGGCATTTATTCTTTCCCGTGTATTTATGTTATCATGATGCAGCGGACCAATAATGGTATAATCTTGGTTGATCAAAAATAACTGCAAACTATTTTTATATCAGAAGAAACCCGGGAAGGACAATTAGAATCTGGAAATGGGTGAAAAAAATTCCCCGACACAGAATCAGTTTTGTTTAACAGGATTATTGAGGTCAGACAGGTCGGTATTGTTTTAAAGAATCTGGCTTAAAAATTTTTGGGTTCTATCCCATTTGGGAGCGGCGAAAAATGTTTCAGGAGGGTTCTCTTCCACGATTTCACCGGCATCCATGAAGATCATCCGATTGGCAACCTGTTTGGCAAATCCCATTTCATGGGTAACACAGATCATGGTCATCCCCTCTTGGGCAAGCTGATGAATGACATCAAGCACCTCTTTTACCATTTCCGGGTCCAGGGCAGATGTGGGTTCATCAAAGAGCATAATCCTGGGATTCATGCACAGGGCCCTTGCAATAGCCGCACGCTGTTGCTGGCCACCGGATAGCTGGCCCGGCATTTTAAAGGCCTGGTCCTGGATTTGTACCCGTTTAAGAAGTGCCATGGCCGTTGCCTCGGCCTTTTTTTTTGGCATTTTTAGAATCCAGGTGGGGGCCAGTGTGAGGTTTTCAAGAATTGTCAGATGGGGGAAAAGATCGAAATTCTGGAACACCATTCCCACTTCTTTGCGGACGCTGGCAATATTTTTCATTTTGTTGGTCAGCAGAGTTCCCGCAACAATGATTTTTCCTTTTTGATGGGTTTCTATTTTGTTTATGCAACGGATGAGTGTTGATTTTCCAGATCCTGAAGGCCCGCAGATGACAATTATTTCACCCTTATCGACAATAAGGTTTATATTTTTTAGAACGTGGAAGTTATCATACCATTTGTTTAAATTAGTAATTTCAATAATGGGGGTGTTGTTCATCTCATCTCTCCAGCAATTACCATTGATTATGGCGTTCAATGGATTTACCATATTGGCTCATGGAAAAGCAGATAATCCAATATACCAGTGCACAGAAAACATAGGCTTCTGCATCATATCCCAGCCATTCAGGATCCTGGGCAGAGGCCTTGATCATTCCAAGAAAATCAAGCAGCCCCACAATGATCACAAGGGATGTGTCCTTAAATAATGCCACACAACGGCCGATGAGGGAGGGGATCACATGGCGCAGGGCCTGGGGCAGAACCACCAG
>DAOWDR010000249.1 GCA_030638935.1 Desulfobacteraceae bacterium
AACAGCAAAAAGAATAATGGTTATATAAAGCACTTCTTAAGATTTTTAAAATCACAGAAGATTAGGAGTCAGCCTGCCAACCCTCATTGAACTACGATCCATTTTTCAATGATTCCAGCGGATATCTTTATTATTATAAATAGTTTCATTCACCATTATATTTGAAGAGGTCTCTGTATCCCACTTTGACCGGTATCATTTCTCCTTCATTTACATTCTTTGGTTTTAAACCCTGGGTTTACATGGTATCCTTATTATTTTTTATAAGTTCATATTGACAAAAAAATACCACAATGTGATATTTAATACTTGTTTTCCTGTAATTGTTTAAGAGTGAGGCCAAAAATGAAGAAACACACCTATCGATTTGAAACAAAAGCCATCCACGAAGGAATAAAAGACAAGGGATGGGAAGGTGCCACCCTGCCACCCATTTTTCAATCCGCCGCCCACTACCATGACACTGCAGACTCTTTAAGCCAAACCTTTGCCGGCCAAAGCCAGGACCATATTTACATGCGATTAAGCAACCCAACCAACAAATTTCTGGAAGAAAAACTGGCCTCCCTGGAATCGGGAAAAGCAGCCGTGGTTACCTCATCGGGGATGGCAGCCATCAACAATGCCTGCATGACCCTGTTGCGTGCCGGAGATGAGTTTGTTGCAAGCTCATCCCTTTTCATGTCCACCTATGGCCTGTTTACCAATATTTATAAAAAATATAATATCCAGGTCAAACTGGCTGACCCCTTAAATCCCGGGCAAATTGAAGAGGCCATCAATGAACGAACCCGGTTTGTCTATATTGAAACCATCACCAACCCTGGGATGGAAATAGCCGATATCCGGCAGATTGCCGATATCGCCCATAAAAACGGGATTCCCCTCCTTGTGGACAACACACTGGCATCTCCCTGGCTCTGCCGCCCCATTGAACTGGGAGCGGATATTATAATGCACTCCACCACCAAATATTTTTCCGGCCATGGGGCTGCCCTTGGAGGAGTGGTGGTGGATGCGGGCAATTTTGACTGGGAAACAGAACGGTTCAAAGATTTTGCTCCCTTTGTTGCCCAAAAGGGGGAGCTTGCGTTCCTCCACCGCATGTGGAAGGAATACCATGTTAACTTCGGCACCACCCCGGCACCCTTTCATTCATTTCTCATCGCCATCGGCCTCAACACCCTTGGGGTCCGCATGGAGCGCCACATGGAAAATGCCCTTAAAACAGCCACCTTTCTTAGGGAACATCCCAAAGTGAGCTGGGTGAATTTTCCGGGTTTTGAGGACCATCCCAGCCATGCCATGGCAAAAAAGCAGTTTGGCAGCAAGGGTTTCGGCACCATGCTGACATTTGGATTAAAAGACCAGGAGGCCTGTTTTAAACTGATTGATAAACTTTCCATGATATTAAACCTGGCAAATTTGGGGGATTGCAAGACCCTGATCATTCACCCCTATTCCTCCCAATATGTTTCCTTTCCCGAAGAATTAAAAAACAGGCTTGCCGATCCCTGCCTTCTGCGATTTTCCGTGGGAATCGAACACATTGACGATATATGCACAGACCTTGAACAGGCACTTGGATAGGCCTGAACATGGACGAATATCCCGATGACCAGGAGGGTGCCACCGTTGGAATGGTTGAAAAAAAATTTTTCACCTTTGCCCAAACGCCAAATGAGATAACCCTTGAAAGCGGCGCCGGCATTGGTCCTGTCACCATTGCCTATGAAACCTGCGGGAGACTGAATAAAGAAAAAACCAATGTTATTCTGGTTCTCCATGCCCTGTCAGGTGACTCCCACATGGCAGGATACTATATGCCTGAAGATGCCAAGCCGGGCTGGTGGGATACCATGGTGGGACCGGGCAAGGGAATTGACACTGACAAATATTTTGTCATCTGCTCCAATATCCTGGGGTCCTGCATGGGGTCCACAGGGCCTGCTTCCATTGATCCTGGAACCGGGAAAGAATATGCCATTAATTTTCCCATGATCACCATCACAGATATGGTCAAGGCCCAAAAAGCCCTGGTGGATCACCTGGGGATAGAAAAACTTTTGTCCGTCATCGGCGGATCTGTGGGGGGGATGCAGGTTTTGGAATGGTGTATCCGGTATCCGGACATGGTGGTTTCTGCCCTCCCCCTGGCAACCACCTGCCGCCATTCAGCCCTGGCCATTGTCTTTAACGAAGTTGCCAGGCAATCCATCATGGCAGATCCCAATTGGAATAACGGGGCCTATTATGGAGGGAAAAAGCCGGACATGGGCCTGGCCATTGCCAGGATGATCGGCCACATCACCTACTTGTCCGATGAATCCATGCGGCTCAAATTTGGAAGAAAACTGCAGAACAGAAGCGCCCTAAGCTTTGAATTCGGAGCAGAGTTCCAGGTGGAATCCTATCTCCAATACCAGGGCAAAAAATTCATTGAGCGGTTTGATGCCAACTCCTTTTTATATATCACCAAGGCAGCCGACTATTTTGACCTGGCAAGGGAATATGGAAAGGGTTCCCTTGTAAAGGCCTTTTCAC
>DAOWDR010000278.1 GCA_030638935.1 Desulfobacteraceae bacterium
AAAGGGCAGCCCAGTCGTCTTCATACCAGAATTTTTCTCCGGCATAGACAATGGCATCTTTGTCCTTTGCAATCTGGTCCAGATCGTCTTCGTCCACGGACTTACCCTCTTCATCTTTGATATATTTGAAGCTGGTCCGTTCCAGGGTGATGGATATTTCCAACTCATCGTCAAATTCCCATTCAAAATGACCCACATGGCCGGTTTCCAGGCACATGCAGGTGAGCTCAGTGGTAAAATAGTCCTGGCGGGTGGCAAAATCTTCGGACATTTCCTGGTATCGGTTTTTTTCCTTTACATAATAGGTGTCATCGAAACAGGTGAAAAAACAACCTTTTTCTGCATCCATCAGGGTGAGGGCTGCCTGGTCCGGTTCCGGGATCAATCGTTTCTTATCAAGGGTGCGGATAAGGGAAAACCGCTGGTCAAAGGATTTTTTGGCGACAGTATCAATCATGGGATCTCTCCTTTTATTATTCTTGGCGCCTGGCGGTCAAAGAATCTGTCCTTGCCCTGAACCGCTCATTCATTTTTCCCAGGGCAGTTGAACTCTGGGAGGCAATATTAATGGTTTCCTTGGAGATCAGGGCATAGGTTTCAAAGGCCTCTTCATAACTATTGCAGGCCTCTTCCAGGGCCTGGATGTTCACGGTCATGCTCTGGCTCATCTTGGCTCCCTTGATGGCAGCATTGCCGATGACCTTTGCCGTGTCCTTCATGGTTTCTGCGGCTGCCTGCTGCACCATATCCAGGTGCTGGAGGGTCTCCATCTGCTGTTCCGCCGCAACACGGACAGCCAGGGCGTTTTTAACTGCCGTGGACAGAATCATGTCGGTTCTCTGGACCAGCCGTTTTACCAAATGGGAGTTTCTGACCATCATCTCTCCGCCAAACCGGGTCTGGAGGTTGGAGTTGTCAATGGTCTGGAGATCCACGACTGCCATGGCAAGATCCGAGGTCAGTGTGGTCAGGGATTCCTTGATTCTCGGATCCTCCACGGTTTCCATATGGTCCACAAGTTTTTGCCAGATGATCTGACCCAGGAAGATTTTTTCCTGGAGCTTGGGCTGGATCTCTTTCAGGGAGTCGCAGATGGTGGAAAGCTCCGAAGCATCAAAGGCCACCTGGTCGGCCTCGTTGCGCAAATGGGTCCGGATGCCGTCAATGGTGGAGTTGACAGTTTCACGGCGCTCGGCAATAACCCTCAGGATCTCATCCCCCTTGGGCAGCCTGTTCACGGTTTTAGTGAACAGACCCAGCATTTTTTTGGGAAAGGGCATCTCTTGTTTTCCGACCATGGTGGGATTGACCTTGTCCAGCTCGGTCTTGATGGCAAGTATGTTTTTCCCAACAGGAGAGGAATTATCCGTGGCAACATTCTTAAGTACACTGCCCATTTTTCGGTCATAGAGGGTGACCTGGGCCTGGGTCTGATCCATGATCTCCTGGCCCAGGGAAAAGACAAAATTACCAAGCTGCCAGTCAGAGGGTTCAGCTTTTACCTTTTCCAAAAAACCATTGGCTTCGGATTCAAAGGATTGGATATCTTCCACGGCCAGGTGTTTGGGCTGAATGGTTTCCAGGTTGGACGGGGATTGCACAGGGGTCAGCGCTCCCTGGCCTGAAATTTCAGTCACTTCCGCAAGGACAGGGGCTTTGGCCTGTTGGGCAACATTTTTTAGATCTTGGGAATAATCGTTCATTGGTTTCTCCTTAAGAAAATTTTCCTGCTAGAAAATGAGCCATGGTTTTAAATTCAGCAGTTTCATTGTTTTCAATGATATCCCTGGATCTGTGGGTAACGTCCTGGAGGCTCTGGATAGTTGTTTTAAAGTTGCCCTCCTGGTTTTTTCGGCTATCTTCGGACAGATCAAGAAATTCCTTTACGGTTTTGTAAAGATGGGACAGACCGATTTTCTTTATCTCATAGGTCAGTGATTCCCCGGGGTAGCGTTCCATCATGGCAGGAATTATTGTTTTGAGGTCATCAATTATTTCTTCTATCTTGAAGATCATCTCATCTGAAAAATCCATATCTTTTCGGATCATCAGGTTCAGTTTAAGCAATACATTCAAGATTTCTTTAAATTCTTCCCCGGGCTTTTTTGATGGTGGTGGTGGAGTCACAGGGGGTTCGGGAACTTTTATCCCGGTGGTTCGAAGTTTTTTCATGACCAGGCTGAAGCCGATGATGGCAGCAAGGAAAATGGTCACAGCAATAATTATTGTCATCTGGTTTACTCCTTTGTATTCGGGGTAAGTCTCATTACAATCTTTTGAAAAATAATGCAGATCCTTATATTTACAAGGCTATAAAAAACTTAAAACCTGTAACAGATATACACAGAAGATAGGAAAAATCAAGCTTTCCAACAGGGTTCTCCCAGGGTGGGCATCTGTATGTTTTGATTTGGATATATAGTTTTACATAAAACTTAATTTTATTTACTTTGCCCCACAATATATATATTGTCCTTATTGTTTACATTTTTTAAATTGTATCAATCATGACAGTTATCTCAAATCCGGTTTGGGTAAAAGAATTTATCAAAGTTTTTTTCAAAACAAATGAATTAGGCCTGATTCCCATCGAGCGAAGAACATGAAATCTTTTAATTTGAGCTCCATAAGCAACAAATTGACTCTTCTGATAATATTTGCAGTTATTCCCTGCCTTGCCATTCTTTTATATTCCGGCATAGAGCAAAGAGAGTATCGTATTAAAATGGCCAAATTCGACGTAGCATTGCAGACCCGGGCCATGGCTGAAGCTCAAAAAAGTATTACCCAAGCTACTATACAAACTCTTTCTATTGTGTCCAGATTGCCTTCAATTCAGGACATGGACCCAGTTAAAAGCACTACTATTCTTAAGTCTATCCTGGAAAATAATTCAGCCTATAGCAATATTGCACTAGTTGATCTCAATGGGGATGTCCTGGCTTCGGGTAAAACTTTTACCAAAACAAATTTGGCTGATCGCAAACATGTCAGGGAAGCAATAGATAAAAAATGTCTTGCAGTAGGGGAATATATTCTATCCAGGGTAGGAACTTCAAAACCGGTATTTCCCTTTGCATTTCCAGTTTTCGACAAGGAAGGCAGACTCAAAGCAGTGCTGACGGCCATAATTAAATTGGATGTTTTTTCCAACTTCTATGACATTTCAACTCTGCCTGAGAAATCTTTTGTAGCAGTAACCGACTATAAGGGAACTAGAATGTTTTACTATCCCGTTCAAGACAATACCAACCCTATTGGTAAACCGATTAAAGCCAATATTTGGAACATTGCCAATAAAGGCGGGGATTATGGTCTGTTTTCTGATTTCGGCTCAGACGGCCTACGCCGAATATTCTCCTACGAGAAAATCTGTCTTGATCATGATGATAACCCTTATCTATATGTGTGGGCCGGTATTCCTGAAGACTATATCCTCGGGCCTGCCAACAGGGTTTTGATCAGGAATTTGTTGCTCATTTTTTTGGCTACTATGCTATCTCTTATCATCGCCCGGGCGGTTGGTAAAAAAACAGTAATTGCCCCTGTACAAAGTCTTGTTGCTTTGGCACACAAATTTTCCCTGGGGGATCTTGATGCCCGTAGCGAACTGACCCCTAATCCCGGTGAACTGGGAACACTAACCATGGCTTTTTATGATATGGCTGGTGCTCTGAAGGAGAACCAAAGGACGCTTGGAGAAAGTGAAAAAAAATATAGAAAATTAGCAGACTCATTACCGCAAGTTGTTTTTGAGGCTGATGAAATAGGCAATATTATCTATGTAAATCAAAATGCTTTTGACCTTTTTAAGTATTCTAACGATGAATTGGATAAAGGCTTCAATGTCACTCAAATGATAGTTCCAGAGGATCATGCCCGGGTAATAAAAAATATACAAAACGTATTGAATGGCAAGCAGATAGCCGGTGCGGAATACACTGCATTAAGGTATGACGGCACCACTTTTCCTGTTATAATACATACAAACCTTGTGACACAAAATGGAAAACCAACCGGGATAAGGGGACTGCTAATTGATATAAGTAAACAGAAAAAAATGGAGGCAGATCTAAAACGTCGTGCTTTGGCAATAGATCATTCTTCTGATACCATCATGATAACCGACACAAAAGGAAACATTACTTATGTAAATCCTGCATTTGAAAGAATCACCGGTTATTCCCGGCAAGAGGCTCTGGGAAAAAAACCGCATATATTACAAAGCGGGAACCATGATAAATTTTTTTACAAGGACTTGTGGAAAAGAATAGCCAACGGCAGAAGCTGGTCCGGGCGTTTCATCAATAAAAAAAAAGATGGATCACTATATACGGAGGATGCTAATATTTCTCCTGTATTTTCCGATAAGGGAGAGATAATCAACTATGTAGCAGTTAAGCGCAATGTTAGCGAAAAATTAAAGCTCGAAGCCCAACTCCGACAAGCTCAAAAGATGGAAGCCATAGGCACCCTTGCGGGTGGAATCGCCCATGATTTTAATAATATTCTTTTTCCTATTTTAGGTCATTCAGAGATGCTGATAGAGGATATTCCTGAGGGCAGTCCATCCCGAAAGGGTCTGAACCAAATCCATGCAGGTGCCTTGAGAGCCAGAGAACTTGTAAAACAAATTCTTACCTTCTCTATTCAAGAAAGTGGCGAATTGAAACTGATGAAGATGCAGCCCATTATTAAGGAAGCATTAAAGCTTATAAGGTCTTCAATCCCGGCAACAATCGAAATCAAACAAAATCTCCATTCTAACTGTGGCTCAATCAAAGCTGACCCAACGCAAATCCATCAGATTATAATGAACCTTGCAACCAATGCATATCATGCCATGGAAGACTCCGGCGGTGAATTGAATATAAAATTGAAAAAAGTTGTACTTGAAGGCCCTGTTTTATTTAATCCAGATATAAAACCTGGTGCATATGCTTGTTTAAGCATATCAGATACAGGCAAAGGCATGGATAATGAATTAATAGAGAAAATCTTTGATCCATTTTTTACCACTAAAGAAACAGGCAAAGGAACAGGGATGGGTTTGTCAGTGGTGCATGGAATTGTTCAAAGCATGAATGGTGGCATCCAGCTTCACAGTGAGCCTGACAAAGGAACTGAATTTTATGTATATTTACCACTAGCAGCGGCTGTAAAAGAACAACAGACAACTAATGCAGAATCCTCCTTACAGGGCGGCACTGAACACATTTTGTTTGTTGATGATGAAAAAGCCATTATTGAAATGGAGCAAAAAATGTTGGAACGACTTGGCTACAAAGTGACTTCGCATTCAGGCAGTCTTGAAGCTCGTGAAGCTTTCCGTGCTGCACCTGATAAATTTGACCTGGTGATTACCGATATGCAGATGCCGAATATGTCTGGGGATAAGCTTGCCGTTGAATTGACTAAAATACGCCCTGATATTCCAGTATTACTTTGTACTGG
>DAOWDR010000681.1 GCA_030638935.1 Desulfobacteraceae bacterium
CAGCGATGCCGATACGACCGGTGTCAAGGCCGGACAGCCCGATTTTTAATCCCTGGCCTGGTTTGCCCAGAAGATTTTCCTTCGGAACTTTACAGTCTTCAAAAAACAGAGAGGACACCGGGTTGGCCCGCATACCGCAAAGATCTTCGATTTCACCCACCAAAAATCCGGGCCTCTCCTTTTCCACGATAAATACGTTGGCAGCAGAGGTCTCCCCCTGGGTCACGGCAAAGACCAGGATGGTACCGGCCACCCCTCCGTTGGTCACAAAAATTTTGGTACCGTTGATGATATACCCGTCGCTGGTTTCCCTGGCACTTGTTTCCACCCCGCCGGCATCGGATCCGGCATTGGCCTCGGTCAGACAGAATGCGCCGATGCTTTCGCCTGCGGCCATGGCAGGGACAAAGCGGTTGATCTGTTCTTTGGTGCCAAATTCCAGTATAGGGTAGATACCCACACTATTGTGAACCGTCACACAAAGCCCCAGGGCCGCAGACACCCGGGATAATTCTTCCACCACAATGGAATAGCTGATGGTGTCCAAGCCCGCCCCGCCAAGTGCCTTGGGAACCTGAAGACCAAAAAAATGAAGGGGCTTCATCTTCTCAACAATTTCATGGGGAAACCTTGACTCCCTGTCCATTTCGGCAACCATTGGTTTTACCTCATTTTCAGCAAACTCCCTGACGGTCTTGGAAATGAGCTGATGCTTAGGATTAAAATCCATCTAACACTCCCTATCTTTTATGCCTGGGTTATAATTTTACAAACCCCGTATGGCCCTGGTTTCAAAAACGTTTACACTCTAAGACATTCGGGTATACACCCTATCCAAATGCATTTTCAAGTATTTTCAGATAATCTTTTCGATCCAGTAACCTTGGGTTGGAAGGATTTGAATTATTAGAAAAGGACATGTCTGCAATGGTCTCAAACTGCCCCCTGCCAATGTTCAAGTCTTTGAACACGGGAATTTCAAGCCGCTTGGAAAGCTCTTTGATATGGGTGATAAACAATTGGGCAGCACCTTTGTCATCGGAGGCCGGAAAACCGGTTTTCCGGGCAAGATCTGCCATTTTTTCCACACAGGCCGGAAGATTATAACCAAGCACATGGGGCAGAAAAATAGAATTGGCCACCCCATGGGGTACATCATAGAGGGCACCAATTGATTCGGAAATGCAGTGAACCGCCGTAACATCGGAATTGCCAAAGGCAAACCCGGCAATGGTGGAGCCGTACATCAGGTTTTCACGGTCTTTATGATTTTTTTCAATGTCTGTGAAAGCACCTTCCAGGGCACCCAGAATTAATTTCACCGCCTTTAGGGCATTGATATCGGTGATAAGCGTGGCCGGCTTGGACAAATAGGCCTCCACTGCGTGGGTCAGTGCGTCAAGACCTGTGGAGGCGATAATGGATTTGGGCAAAGTTTTAATCAGATCCGGGTCCACAATGGAAACAACCGGATACATTTTAGGCCCCTTGATACTCATTTTAAATTTTCTGGCCACATCGGTGATAACTGAAACCCAGGTCACTTCACTGCCAGTGCCGCAGGTGGTGGGAATAGCCAGAAACGGCAAAGGATCATTGATATATTTTTCCCTTCCTTCAAAACCCTCAATCTGCCCCGGGTTGGTTGCCAACAGGGCCAGGGCCTTGCCGGCATCCAGGGGACTGCCCCCGCCAAGACCAATTATAAGATCCGGTTTAATCTGCCGCAACTTGCCGGCAATTGCATTGATGGTATCAGATTTGGGATTTGCCTCAATGGTATCATATACCCTTACCCCGGGCAGCATCCGGGACACAACCTCCAGCAGGCCCGAGGCAACAATACCCTTGTCCGTCACGATAATCGGATTTTTCACCTCTAAATCATGGGACAATATCCTGGTTAAATTTTGAATTTCGCCTGGGCCAAAATAGAGTTTTACCGGCATATGAAACAACATTGTCTCTCCTTTCTTTGTCTTTTTCATTTGTATTGGTAGCAATTATTTGTTCCATACCAATTTAAGTGCTCTGTATTAGAAACCTTTCTTTACCGCTTGTCGAGTCTTTTCCCCTTAAATTTGTAGATCCTTATTATGGGATGCTTTTATATAATCCAAGTACAAATCAGGTTTGAACTATTATGGAAAAATTGATACAAATAATAAACACAATTGGATCATGGTGATCCTAACTTTTTAAAAGGAAAAACAATGGATATCAAAATCACTTATTGTTCCATCTGAAATTATCAACCAAGGGCTGCCGGTCTGGCAGATAAAATAAAACAAGAATTTGGCGTCATATCGGAACTGATTCCGGGATCCAAAGGAGTGTATGACATTGTGGTTGACAACAAGACCATTTTTTCAAAAGATCAGACAAAACGATTTCCAGACAATGATGACATCATCAAATTACTGAAAAATTTCTCATAATAAAGACAGCCACGACCCATAACATGGACTTGATCGGATATCATCGGATCCAGTCGAAACAAAGCAGCTCCTGGAAAGTTTATTTTTTTGAACCAATAAAATTACCTCCAAATCAAAATATACATAACCATCTGAATTAATGAATAATTTAATTATAAATTATAAATTCATTTTTATTAACCCATGAGAATTGGGTAAAAGCAATCCCAGGGGATTGCCCCCAAAAACTAAAAAAGGCTGCTCCGTTTTATGGAGCAGCCTCTTTTAGAAAAGGAAAAAAGATGAAAATCATTTGTTTTTATATGTTAGATATTTATAAATACAACAATTATGCCAACACTGCAGCAAAACTCCAAAAAAATAGCAACCCACCGTTTTTACTATCTTTTTTTCCTTAAAGTAATTTTCATTTTTCCAGTATCCCGGATAAAAACC
>DAOWDR010000728.1 GCA_030638935.1 Desulfobacteraceae bacterium
CAGGCTTGAAAGATAGCGCAGTCCCAACAGCAGATTAAAGGCCGTGTCCTCCTGCTCACTGGTATTCCCATATTCATCAATGATATATTTTTTATAGTCTTTTACCAGAGCCGCATCCCCATGGACTTCAAAGGAGGGGGTAAGATTTTTTGAAAAATCAACCCCGACCCTGTCTTCAATATTATCAGAGATTAAAAACATGAAATCCATGTCTGTGTCATGGGCAAAAAAATAAAATTTTCCGCCGAAGATAAGCTCATCCCTCGGGCCCATCTCATGATTAATCTCCCTGTTAACAAGCATTAAAACAGGGGTTAGGGCAAATGTTTGGATGACTCCTTCCATGCTTTTGATATAATCTGCGCTTAGTGCATAATATCCTTCCAGGGTTGCATCAAGATCTTCAAGATCCTTTGGTCTGGAAAAAAATGCAGCCGGGCTGAATGCATATCCTTTCCCCCATTTATGCACTTTTTTCCCTGCATCAAAGGCCCAGGAGAAAGAGGGCTGGTAAGAGATATAAGCCTCTTCAAATTTTCTTTCAAATTCAAAATGTTCATCTTCGTTATAATAGAACAGGCTCTTGAACCGTCCATATAATTTAATGGCATCCCGCTGGTACTGGCCTTCAAGGGTTAAATCAAAATCTGTCTGCCAGAGTGTGTCTTGGTTTTTTTTTAGATATTTTTGTTTAAATAAAAGAGCCTCATGATCAAAAAATCTTATGGTTTCTTTTATTTGGATATCTGCATTTACGGAATATGGCTTTTTTTCAATTTCCTCAATTGTAAAATCAAGATTAAGGTCGGTCAGGCCATCTTCTGTGCTTTGGGAAAACACAGGATGGCTGAACAACATTGTCATAAACCAAAGGATGACAATGACAAAAATCTGTCGCATTATTTATCTCAATCCATCAATTTTATGCATATAGTTCAGGCTGAATATTTCGCCGGCAAGTTCTCTTTTTTTCACCTTTGCAAAAACAATATAGGATTTGTATCCCTTATACAAAGGGCTGTCCGTCTCAATAATTGAAGGCCGGACAACCCCGTTTCCAAAATCTTTAACCTCTTTAAAATATAGATTTTTTATTAACATCCCGGATGCTGCATAGGCCTCAATTTTATAGGGAAGCAATCTTTTGGAATCAATGAACATGGTAAGGGTTTCATAGGCCACATTCTTTAATTTAGCCCTTAAATAAAGGGTGTATCCTTTGTCTGTTGTTTCTATTTTTTCGCAGTTGTATTCCAAATTATAGTCCACCCGCATGATATCTGAGTTGTTGAAAACACCCCCTGTCACAGATTGAAGGCTTGTTATTCTAAGGGGTTTTCCAACATTCGGGATGTATAACCACATGTTTTCCCCTATACGCAGGGTACTTCTTCCCTTTTCACTGGCAGGTGAAATAAAAATTGATGCGATTTTTTCTCTGCCTTTTTTAACGGAAAACATGACAAACTCTTTTTTTGTCCCGTCCGGCTCTATATTTATCAGTTTCCTGTACATTTCAAAACTTTCAGGGTTCAGGTTTCCATCCACTTGTTTGAGAATTTCATTTCCGTCCAGGGCAAATGCCGGCATTGAGAAAGCCAGGCCAAACAAAACCAGTATGATTATTTTTTTCATTTTTTTCACCTTCATTCAATTATCTAATTTGATAATTAATTTAATTATTAATTTAATTATCTTTGGGTTAAACATGTCCCAGGGCATCAACCGGTTCCATTCGTGAGGCCTTGTAAGCCGGCTGCAAGCTTGCAAATACAGAGATAAGCAGAACAATGCCGGATACCCACAAAAGCTCGCTTATATTCACTGTGGGAGCCAATAACAAATTATCCTGGCGGCCAAAGGCAAAACTGATTTTATAAATATTTAAAATAAAGATACCGGTCAACCCAATGAGGTTACCGGCAATTGAACTGACAAGCCCCAGCAAAAGCCCTTCGGCAAGAAAAAGGCCCATGATCCTGGAAGGTGAGGTCCCTATTGCCGACATGGTTCCGATTTCCCTTACACGTTCGTAAACAGACATCATCATAACATTTAAAATACTTATGAGAACAATGGCGATCATAATAATCTTCATTGTAATGGTCATGAAATCAATCATTTTGGCAATGTTTGAAAAGGGAGAAAGCTGATCCCAGGTGTGAATTTCAAATTCAGGCATCCCTTTTTTGTTTATAAAGGTTGCTAATTTTGAAGATACAGCCCCATAAACTTTTTCAAGCTTGTCAAAATCATGTAACCGGATGGCCACCTCTATCATTTCGGGTTTATCCATGCGTAAAAGCTCCTGGGCATCTTTTATATGCATATATCCCTCTTTGCCCTGGGGGCCCAGGATGGTCTCAATGATACCCGCAACTACAAAATTCAGCCCGTTCACACTGCCGTCCTTGTTGTTTGCAACCAGCACTATTGGATCACCAATTTTAATTTTCATCCCCTTTGCCAGTTTTTCCGGAATAATCACCTCACCCTGATTTAACAACACCTTGGGGTCTCTTGTTTTATCAAAGGTCATCCTGGTGCCCACATCCGGACAGACCAGCACCTCTTTTTCTGGATTTATGGCATTTAGCCTGATGTTGGTGGTATCGGTAAAATTACTTAACATGGCATTGAGTTTGATCCTGGGGGCCCAGGCTTTTATTTCTTTGTGGCTTGAAAGCAATTCTTCAATTTTCTTATACCTCTTTGCATCCAGAGTCAAATTCAAGGGCATGGTATCAATTGAAGACACATATCCTTTTTTATGAATCTGCATCTGGGACAAGTTTGAATCCGTGATCTGTCCTATCATCATGGTTTTAAAAGAACCGGCAAGACCGGAGAACAGGATTACCAGTACAATACCAAGGGTAATTAAAAGAGAGGTCAAAAGGGTTCTTCGTTTGTATCTCAAAAGATTACGAAGTGCAATTTTAAATATTCGAATCATTTTTTTCTCCTTTTCCCTAGGAAAGCTTCCCGTCAACAAGGGTAAATGTGGTTTCTGCCTCTTCCATAATTCGGGGATCATGGGTGGAAAATATAAAAGTGGTTCCAAATTTGTCTTTCATTTCCCGCATCAGTCTAATCACATTGATGGAAGATGTCTTGTCAAGATTTGCCGTGGGTTCATCCGCCATGACCAGTTTTGGCTGGGTGACCAGAGCCCTTGCCACGGCAATCCTCTGCTTTTGCCCCCCTGACAATTGATCTGGAAATTTATCTTTTTGGTTCAGCATGCCCACGGATTCAAGAACATTGAGAATCATCTCTTCTCTTTTAGCAGCCGGTTCGTTCTTAACCATTACAAGGGGGTATTCTACGTTTTCGTAAGCCGTCAACACAGGAAAAAGGTTGAAGGACTGAAAAATAAACCCTATCACATCTCCCCTGAAGGCGGCTCTTTTCTGCCGGTTAAAACTGTCAACCTGCTGGCCGTCAACAAGGATTCTTCCGGAAGAGGGTTTATCCAGACACCCTATCATATTTAACATGGTGGTTTTTCCGCTTCCCGAAGGACCCACAAAGGAAACAAAGGCTGATTTTTCTATGGACAGGTTGATATCGCTTAAAGCTGCTATTTCAATTTCACCTGTCTGATATATTTTTGAAACATTTTCAATTTGAACCAAAGCCATAATCGTCTCCTCTTAGATATATTTTGATAACTCTTTTATATAACAGAATTGATGGTCTTAACCAAATCATTCATTCCATAGGGTTTGCTAATGGAGGCACAAAACCCGTAATCTTTATATCTGGAGATTACTGAATCATTTGAATACCCGCTTGCCACAATGATTTTTGCATCTGGGTTTAATTGATGAATTTTTTTTGCAGCCTGGACACCTCCCATGCCGCCTGGAATTGTTAGATCCATGACAACCAGGTCAAAGGGGGTGTTTTGCTTCAAAAAATCCGAATATTTATTTATTGCAGAGTCACCATCTTTTACAAGAACACTTTCATATCCAAAATGAAAAAGCATCTTTTCAGCAACGCCGAGCACCATCTCATCATCATCCATAACAAGAATTTTCAAATGTTTTGGCATGGAAACCTTTGGGGTCTCCTTTTCACCACCTTTTTGTTTTTCCAGGGTTGCAGGTAGAAAAAGAGAAAATATGGTTCCCTTATTGGGTTCCGAGGCCACTGTAATCTGCCCATTATGCTTTTTCACAATGGAGTGGGTGGTGGCCAGCCCCAGACCGCTGCCCTTTGCTTTTGTGGTAAAAAAAGGATCGAAAATTTTATCCATAATGCTTTGGGGTATGCCGGTTCCGGAATCCTGTATAACAATTTTTACATGGGGACCTTCTAAAAAAATATTTGCATTTTCTTTATTCACATTTGAAACGTTGGAACATTTGATATCAATGTTACCGCCGTCGGGCATTGCCTGGGAAGCATTAATAATCAAATTCTGAATGACCCGGCTGATTTGTCCCGGATCAATATCCGCAAGCCAGATATCATTTTTGCATCCATAGGTACATGCCACATTGGAGCCGTGGAGTACAAAATCCGCCGACTCTTTGATCAAGTTTTTTATGGAGGTTGTTTCCCTGACCGGATCTCCTCCTTTGGAAAAGATAAGAAGCTGTTTTGTCAGATTTGTGGCCCTGATAACAGCTTTTTCAGTATTTTTAAGCAGCCTGAAAACCCGGCTCCCGGGTTCCACGGAAATATTGGCAAGATTAATATTTCCAAGTATGGCAGACAAGATATTATTAAAGTCATGGGCAATCCCTCCTGCAAGCACACCAAGGGATTCAAGTTTTTTAATTTTTAGAAGTTCCTGTTCCATTTTTATTTCTTCGGTAATGTCCCAGAAAATCAGGACAACCCCAGATGCCACCTCGCTTTTGTCCCGAATCAATGCGCCATAGTGGGCAATGGAATATTTTGCCCCGTCCCTGGCGACAAGAAGAGTCTGTGCAGCCAGGTTCATTTTTTTCCCGGTCTTTAATATCATCTCCACCGGGTTTTCAATCCTATCCCCGGTTTGCTCATGAATAAGGTTGAATATTGAACTTACAGGCCTTCCAATGGCTTCATCCCGTCTCCAGCCCGTTAAATTTTCTGCAACCCTGTTAATCAGTTCAACATTACCATCCATGTCGATTGTTATCACTGCATCTTTGATGCTGCGCAGGGTTACTGCCAGGCGTTCTTTTTCTTTGGCAAGCTCTTTTTCCGACTCTTTCCGCTGATTTATATCCCTTGTAACAGCAATTACGGCTCCCTGTTCTCTTATATGGGTATATTTTAAACCCACCTCAATCCAGAAAAAATTTCCGTTTTTCCTTTTTGCAAGCCATTCAAACACCCTGGGACCCTTTTCAGATACCTCTTTGAATACAGCAGGAAGATTTTCACTTGTTACAGCATATTTTTGGGAAAACAGATCACCCACATTAAGGTGAAGTAATTCTTCCCGGGCATAGCCGAACATTTCAACCATTGCCCGGTTGGCCTCAAGTATCCTGCCTGTATTTATGTCGTGTATGGAAATTGAATCGCTGGTTGCATTATAGATCTCCTGGTACTGCTGCTCACCCTTGATAATTTCCTGGTTCTTATCCAGAATCTCTTTTGTTTTTTTTCTTATCTGATACCGGGATATGGACAATACCAGCAGAAAAACAAGGATTAAAATCCCTATTCCGGCTAAAAAAAATTTAAACCAGCCTGGCAGAATCTCTGTTTTTTTTTGGGCGATTTCACCTTCAAAATATTTTTCTAAAAGTTTATAATAAATTGAATTTTCCACACTTTTTAATTTGTTAATATGAATATCGATTTTTTTTGAAAGCTGTGCTGAAAAAGAATAATTCATTGGAAAGGCAAAATTCATATTAATGGGTTGAAAAATAATACTGGTTTTTTTGACCTGATAATTATCCTCATTTTTATTACCAAAATTTCTATTGGTTACTCCGGCATCAATTTCTCCCTTTTCCAGGGATTCAAAAACTTTTTGGTAACTATTGTATTCAATAAATTTTGATTTTATATCAAATTTTCTCAGGATTTCCTTTATCCCGCCTTCTCCCTCAAGGTTGACACTTTGTTCCAGGGCACCGATTTTTTTGTTTTCCAGATCTTTTATACCATGGATATCCCTGTTATTTTCATGGACATAAATCCTGGACCAGCTCATGAGCACGGGAATCTGAGAAAATGCAAATACCTTGTTTCGCTCATTTGTAAAAGCAACATCCGGCATGATATCAATTTCTTTTGTTTTTAAGCGTTCAAGTCCCTGTTTCCATGTGCCGTTGACATATAAAATTTCCCAGTTTTCTTTTTTTGCGATATAATCTAAAAGATCCGGCCAGAATCCTGATATATAGCCGTTTTCACCCTGATATATTTTGGGATAATTTTCATATGCACCCACTTTTATGATTTTTTGATCAGCCAAAACAGATGCACAAAAACAAAGGCTGAAAAAGAAACCAATCACCCAGATTTGATATTTTGAATTAGATCTTTTAATTTTTTCCCTCTTGTAAGAGCAGTTTAAACGAATCAATCAACTTACTAATATCAAACGGTTTTGTAAATGTTTAAGCAATAACCGAATCTGGGGGTCGTCGTCAACCACTAGTATGCGGCCTTTGATATTTTTCTTTTCTCTATTATCCAGAACATCCCGAATGGCTATAGCCAGGTCTTCTTTGAGAAAAGGCTTGGGCATAAAAGCTTTTATACCTATTTTTTTTAGGCTGTCACAACCTGATTTCGGCCTCTTTTTTTGGCCAGGTACAAATTATTATCAAGTCTTTTAAACAATTGGGCCTCTGATTCCAAGGGTTTATATTCTGTCACACCAAAACTGGCGGTTATATTTCCCGTTTTTTTGAATTTATATTTTCCAATCAATTCCCTTAAATATTCCGCTTTAAGGCCGGCAGCTTCCATGGATTGGGAAGACAAAAGGATGATAAATTCCTCCCCACCCCACCGGGCGAAGATATCATTTTCCCTTATATGTTCTGAAATCAGGCGACAAAAATCTATTAATACTCTGTCCCCCATATCATGCCCATATCTGTCATTAACATCTTTAAAATGATCAATATCCACCATTAAAACACTGAAAGGAATTTTGTAACGATTATTCCGCTGTATTTCCGTTGTCAGAACCTGGTTTAGTTTCTGGCGGTTAAAAATCTGGGTGAGGGGATCAGTGATTGACAGCAGGGTTACCTCTTTAATTTTTTGAGTCAACTTGCCGTTGATAAGTTCAATTTTGCTTAAAAGCTGCCCCAGGGTTATTTCCAGTACAATGGTGATAAAAACGATAATCATAAATGTTGTTAAAACTATTTTATAAATAAAGTTTTTCATATTTTTTTTCTGGAGGGTTATCTCCTGCAAAAATATTAATTTCCCATGAAAGCTGTTTGTTGTACCGGGCAGAATAAAATCGTGGGCAATATAGCTTAAACCGTCTGCTGTGATTTCATGGGAAGGCTGAAAATGATAACTTTTTATGACCGGCCTAAAATAATTCTCTAATTCTTTTGAATTCCATAAAATATATTTACCTAATTCCAAATTATTTTCAGGAGGTTTGTCCAATGCATAACAATCTTCTTTGCTTACAAAAACAGCCCCTTTTAAACCTGTCAGGCGATACAATGCATCGGTAATATAGGAGACATCAATCCCCACTTCAACGGCGCCGATATATTTTTTTTCTTCAAAAACCGGGAGGATA
>DAOWDR010000515.1 GCA_030638935.1 Desulfobacteraceae bacterium
AATATCGGCAAACCCCTTAAAATCAATGATCCGGGGATAGGCACTGGCCCCTGCCACAATCATCTTTGGCTTGTGTTTCTTGGCAAGGGTCTCCACCTGATTCAGATCAATGGTCTGGGTGTCGGGGCAAAGCCCGTAATGGGCAAAATCATATAATTTGCCGGAAAAGCTGACCTTGGCACCATGGGTAAGATGACCTCCATGGGACAAATCCATTGCCAGAATCCGGTCTCCCGGATTTAAAAATGCAAAATAGACCCCCATATTGGCCTGTGATCCGGAATGGGGCTGGACATTGGCATACTCAACACCAAAGAGTTTTTTAACCCTTTCAATGGCAAGTTCTTCTGCCTGGTCAACAAACTCGCAACCGCCGTAATAGCGTCTTGCGGGATACCCTTCCGCATACTTATTGGTCAGTATGGAACCCTGGGCCTCCATCACGGCTGGGCTTACGGTATTTTCAGAAGCAATAAGGTTCAACCCGTACTCCTGGCGAACCGATTCTTTTTCTATGATCGTGGCTATTTCCAGATCACTTATCTCGATACTTCCCATAAATTTCCTCCTGGAATCCAGGATTCCGACAATTAGGAATCAATACTCTGGATTCGCTCCAAATGCCTGCCGCCCTCAAATTCAGTTTCAAGCCATGTCTGAACCAACTCAAATGCCAGCACATCACCGATAAGCCGTCCGCCCATCACCAGAATATTGGCATCATTATGGACCCGGCTCATGCGTGCGGAAAAAATATCCGAGCAAAGGGCCGCCCGAACTTTGGGGAAGCGGTTGGCAACAATGGACATGCCAAGGCCTGTACCGCAAAGCAGAATCCCTCTGGAAAACTGACCCTCGGAAACAGCATTGGCAACTTTTTTCCCATAATCAACGTAGTTGACGGAATTCTCACTATCTGCACCAACATCTTCAACCACGTAGCCACGGCTTAAAAGAAAATTTTTTATCTTCTCCTTTAGGCCAAAAGCGGCATGGTCGCTGCCAATGATGATAGGGCCGATTATAGCAGGATTGGTAATAGAGTTTTCTTTATCCATTCCTTTTGCTTCCTTGCTTTAAGATTTTGTCTTGATAAAATCAATGGCATCCTGCACAGTCACAAGCCCTTCTGCCGCATCATCATCAATTTCAATATCGAAAATCTCTTCCATGGACATGACAAGCTCTACGATTGTCAGAGAGTCTGCTCCGAGGTCCTCGATCAGAGACGCCTCCGGAACCACATCGTCCAGATCAATATCAGGAATCTTTTCTGCAATCACTTTTTTTACTTTGGTTTCAATAGTCACGACACAGACTCCTTTTCGCTTATTTTTATTCTTCGTCTGCTTTGACTTTAACATTTCTTCCCTTGTAGGCACCACACTCAGGGCAAGCTGTATGGGGAAGCTTGGGTTCCTGGCATTCAGAGCAAACTGCTATTGTCGGAGCTCCGATTTTGTAGTGTGTCCGTCTTTTTCTGCCTCTTGCCTTGGAATTCTTTTGCTTTGGTACTGCCATTGCTCTCTCCTAACTATTTTATTTTACTTAAAATTCCTGTTACTATCCACTAAACACATAAAACAAACATATTTACCCCAATTTAAAAAAATAGTCAAGGCAATAAAGACTGCCCGCCCTTCCTATTGCCCAATGATTTGTTTTGTGATACTTAAGGGCTCGAATTTACAGATGAATTTTTTATTAATTTTGGAGATTATATGGACACAATTATTACACGGTTTCCCCCCTCACCCAGCGGATACCTTCACATTGGAGGCGCCAGAACCGCTTTGTTCAACTGGCTTTATGCCAGGAAAACCAAGGGGAAATTTGTTTTAAGAATAGAAGATACTGATGAAGCCAGATCCACAAAAGAATCTGTGGAAGCCATCCTGGAATCCCTTGAATGGCTCGGAATTGACTGGGATGATGGGCCATATTTCCAGGCCCAGCGATATGATATCTATAATGAATATATTGAAAAATTAGTTGCTTCCGGTCATGCCTATTATTGTTCCTGCACCCCGGATCAGGTCAATGCCATGCGGGAAGAAGCCAAGGCAAACGGGAAAAACCCCCAGTACAACGGCAATTGCCGAAACCGCAATCTTCCCAAATCAGACAACACCGTGGTAAGGCTGAAAACCCCGGACACAGGGGTCACAATTGTTGAGGATGTTGTAAAGGGCAATACTGCCTTCCAGAATGCAGAAATTGACGATTTCATCATTCAGAGAAGCAATGGGGTGGCCATGTACAACCTGGCCGTTGTGGTGGATGATTTAACCATGAATATCAACACCATTATCCGGGGGGATGACCATTTGGTAAACACCCCGAAACAGATATTGATCTACCAGGCCTTAGGGGCGGAATTACCCCTGTTCGGCCATGTACCCATGGTGCTCGGAGCGGACAAAGCCCGCTTGAGCAAACGCCATGGAGCCATGTCTGTTGGAGAATACAAAAAAATGGGGTTTCTGGCCGATGCCATGATTAATTATCTGGTCCGTCTAGGGTGGTCCCATGGTGACCAGGAGTTTTTTGAACGGGATGACCTAATTGAAAAATTTGATCTGGAGCATCTGGGCCGGTCTGCCTCCATGTTTGATACGGACAAGCTTATGGCATTGAACGCCAAACATATCCAGGCCAAATCCCCAAAAGAGTTAGGGGAGCATCTTTTGTTCCACCTGGAGGCACTTGGCATTGAAGCCCAAAATGATACCTTTACCCAGGGGGTGATTAAAACCCTTCAACCCAGAAGTAAAACCCTGGTCGAAATGGCCCATGCTGCGGTTTTTTATTATAAAGAGGAAGTTGAGTTTGATGAAAAGGCCGCCAACAAATTTCTTAAACAAGAGTCGGCAAAGATGTTGGCCCAGGCGGCAGATGCCATTGAAGCCCTTTCTGACTATAACCAGGAAAATCTTGAAAATATCTTCAAGCAGATCATGGAAGAGAC
>DAOWDR010000497.1 GCA_030638935.1 Desulfobacteraceae bacterium
AAAAAAAAAGGAGTTTTTTTGAAATTTATTTTTGTTGTCGTTCATATTTTTCTGGTGGCTCTCACCGGGTGTATGCCTGCCCAAAATTCAATGGACAAACAATATGAAACTTTGGAAAAACTCGATTTATCAAGGGTTCCGGACGGTACCTTTTTAGGGAAATATGACAACAATGATATGGAGTATCAAGTAGCAGTGACCGTTGAAAAACACATGATAATCTGTATCAACTTGATTAACGGTATGCAGAAAAAATTTAGAAAAAAATGTGCCCTATGCAACACCAGGGAATTGATTCGGAACATAGTTGACTGGCAGACCGTTAATCAGGTTGATGGCGTATCAGGTGCGACACAAACCTCTGATGCCATTTTAAATGCAATAAAAGATGCATTATTACCCCCCTTCCACCCCATTGGCGACGGACAATGCGCTGTTCCCAGACATGATACCCCGGTTTTGAAATGTGCCGGTCTCCAGCTTTGCGGACACCCTTTCTTTTTTGCCTGATTTGCCGGCCCATGCCGGGTTTTCCCCAGTGTATTATATCTAAAGTTTTTACTTTTATCCATTAAAGGGACCTGAGAGAATCCATTTTTTTGGATTTTTTTCTCATCTTGCTTAAGAAAACAGCTTTAGAAACGACTGGGTTTTTAGATGATCAGGATCTGAATATTTTTTTGATTGGGCATAGTTTTTTGATTATGGCTTATGTTTTCAAATGGTTAGGCAAATTCAAATTTCTTTAACATCCTGGATTATCATCCGTCTGGCATAGTAATTGTACTATAGCAGACATATTCACACGGGATGATTCGGTTGTGATTTGGAACAATGATCTTGGTGTGCTTGATAATTTTTTAAAGTTTTAGGGAAAGGAGACACTAAAAACCATGGACAAAATTATTCGGATCAATATGAGCGCAGGAGAAACGCCAGGCATCACTGAAGAAGGACTTGGAAGTTATGCAGGCCTTGGGGGGAGAGCCATGACATCTTCAATTGTCGCAAAAGAGGTCCCCCCCCTTTGCCATGCTCTGGGCAGTGACAATAAAATGGTTATTGCACCGGGGCTATTAAGCGGGAGCGCCGCTGTGATGTCAGGCCGCCTGTCCATTGGCTGCAAAAGTCCTCTCACAGGGGGTATCAAGGAATCCAATGCCGGTGGGCAGCCATCTCAGATGCTGGGCAGGCTGGGCTATGCTGCGATTATCATCGAAGGAAAACCAAAAGATAATACCCTTTATAAAATTGTTGTAACATCCGAAGGGGTTACCATTTCACCGGATAGTACGTTGAAAATGCTGGGTAATTATGATCTGGTCGAAAAAATCACACAAGAATTTGGAGACAAAGTTGCCTGTATCTCCATAGGGCCGGCAGGGGAAATGAAACTGGCAGCAGCCTCTATTGCCTGCACAGACCCGGAACTCAGACCCACGCGTCATGCCGGAAGAGGAGGAACCGGAGCGGTTATGGGCTCAAAAGGGATAAAGGCTATCGTTATTGATGATACCGGTGCCGGTTTCAGAAATCCGAAAGATCCTGAGAATTTCAAAGAAGCAAACAAGATTTTTACCCGGGGAATCAAGGAGCATCCGGTTACGGGTGAAGGATTACCGGCATTTGGTACCAATGTACTGACCGATGTCTTAAATGAGGCAGGTGCTTATCCGACATTAAATTTTAAGAGCGGAAGATTCGACGGTGCTGCAAAAATAGGTGGACAAGCCCTGGCAACACTCGAAACCCAGCGGAATGGAAAGGCAACCCACGGCTGTCAGAAGGGCTGCATCATAAAGTGCTCGGGAATTTTCAATGACAAGGATGGCAACTATGTGACCAAGCAGCCGGAATATGAAACCGTATGGGCAAATGGTGGAAATTGCGGGATTGACGATCTGGATACAATCGCCATTCTGGATCGTATGTATGATGATTTCGGACTGGATACCATGGATATGGGAGTTGCCCTATCCATTGCAATGGATGCCGGTCTTACCGAATTTGGAGATGGTGAAGCCGCGATAAATTTGATTAAAGAGGTCGGAAAAGGGACAAGCCTGGGACGCATTCTTGGAAGCGGTGCTGCTGTTACTGGAAAAGTCCTGGGGATGGAAAGGGTGCCGGTGGTAAAGGGTCAGGCAATGGCAGCCTATGACCCAAGAGGCGTTCAGGGAATCGGAGTTACCTATGCCACAAGCCCAATGGGGGCAGACCATACGGCAGGCTACACCGTGGCCACAAATATTCTTGGCGTTGGTGGCAGTTTAGATCCCCTTTCCCCGGATGGGCAGGTTGAATTGTCGAGAAATCTTCAAATTGCCACAGCCAGTCTTGATTCATTAGGGCTGTGTCTGTTTGTGGCCATGGCCATCCTTGATAATGCAGACGCCTTCCAGGCAATGGTAAATCTGGTGGCCGGGTTAACCGGAAAAAAATTTACACCGGATGATTTCAGTGCATTGGGCGCTTCGGTATTAAAAAAAGAAAGGGCGTTTAATTTTGCAGCTGGGTTTACGTCAAAGCATGACAGACTTCCCGAATATTTTAAGAAAGAAAAATTTTTACCCCATGATGTTGTGTTCATGGTTAAGGATGAAGACTTGGATCAGGTCTTTGATAAAATATAAAGATTTATAACTTTAAGGAGAAAGGATTTATGGGAAAATTAATTCGATCAAGCATGATACTCATCCTGATGGGCATCTATGGCCTTGCAGGCACAACCGCCTTTGGAAGCGACCTCTTTGGGGATAATTCCATGGTCCGGCAAAAATGTTCCGCCTGTCATAAGCCGGATACAAACGGTCGCCTTGAAGTAATTGAAGAGACAAGAAAATCGACCGAAGAATGGAAAGTAGTGGTGGACCGCATGATTCGCCTGAACAGCGTACCCCTGGCAGACGAGGATTTTTATCCGGTCATAAAAGAGTTGAGCCAATCGCTTTGTCTTACACCGGAAGAATCCGGTGAAATAGCCTATTTAAACAGTGATGAAAACAGTCAATACCGAGAAATTCCGAAAAATGATCTGGAAACACGGATTTATACGGCCTGTGTCCGATGCCATACCTATGGCAAAATCGCTTCTCACAAAATGACAAAAGATCAATGGAAAGAAAACAGAAATCTTCATCTTGGGTATTATCCAACGGTTATTCCTCAAATGCGGGAAATGGACTGGCTTAAAGAGTCTGAAGCGCTTATTGACCCCTTAACAAAGCTGTTCCCCTTTGACACGGATGCCTATAAACAATGGCTTGAAAACAGAAAGGATCAGGATCTTGCCGGATCATGGAATGTGGCTGGATACCAACCCGGCATGGGGTATTATCACGGTGTCTATACCATTGAACCGAACATGGCAAAGGGTGAAGATGAATATATTATAGAAAAAAAAGTCAGGTATGAAAGCGGCCTTGTGGTTTCCACACAAGGCGAAGGCACACTTTTTAGTGAATATCACCTCCGGTACGCCCTTGCGCCTACGCCTCTGACCGGCAGGGTAGAGGGGGTTTTTGACCTTGATGTCGAAACAATGGGATTTAAAGGAAAATGGTGGACGGTGGTTCAGGACTCAAACGCCTATGGCAATGAGGCATTTTATAAGGCTTCCGGATCTGCAAAAATCATAGCGGTTTTCCCACAGTCTTTAAGGGTGTCCCCGGATAAACTCCAGACATTGACCCTGGTAGGGGTAGGGCTTGCCGAAAATATTTCCAAGAAGGATATTCAATTTTCAGATGCCAATATCAGTGTTGCCAAAGTCATAAAAACAAAGGCGTCTGAAATTGTCTGTACCGTGAATGTGGCTGCAGGCGCCGGTATTGGCCTGGCAGATGTGAGCGTGAAAGATCTAAGCTTTAAAGGCTTAAAGATATTCGACAAGATTGATGCCATCAGCGTTTCTCCGAGAATAGGACGGGCACGTATTAGTTGCGGAGCTGCTTATCCGCCCCAGGGCGTCCAGTTTGTTGCCAGGGGAATCAATTTTGGTTTGGATGGACAACAGGGAACATCAGATGACCTGGTTCTGGACCCGGTCAATGCCAAATGGGCGCTGGAAGAAGAAAAGACCCGGGAAGATGATGATGATATGAAATATCTGAATACATCTGTACTCAATGGGCTTTACACGCCAATAACAACCTATGGCCCCATAAAGACCCGAAAACAGAACAGAGAAGGTGTTGGCCTTATTGCCGTGAATGCGGAGTTTGAAGACCAGGGGAAAAAAATGAGCGACAGGGTCAGGCTTGCTGTGACAGTCCCTGATTTTATAACGCATTTGAAATAGGATACACCATGGAAATGATGAAAATTGCCGACCATAAAAGATTCCAGACCAATGGGCATGACTTCGTCTTTGTGACACAGACGGGTGGCATATTTGAGATTGATGGTGAAACCCGGGCTGTTCTCAATCTGGGCCTCGCTGGAAAATCGTTCACAAAACAAGAATTTTACGCTGTTTTGAAGGGAACCAGGAGTAATAAAGACAGCCTGTGGAAGGACCTGGCGGGAAACCGGGTTTTGGCAGCACAAAAACTGTCCCAGGGCAAACCAATGCTCCAAAAACCTGAGTTTCCCGTGAAAACCCTGGTTCTGCATGTGACTGAGTCCTGTAACCTTATGTGCCATTATTGCTATCACAGTCCGAAAGAGTTGATCAAGGCCCCCCAATTGTCCATGGAGTTGACGGTGGCAAAAAAAGCAGTAGATTTTTTGTTTGACCAGTCAGGCGGCCTTGAGGAGGTTGTTCTGGTTTTTTTCGGGGGAGAACCATTACTCAATTTGAACCTCATTTCCAAAACCATAACATATGCAAATGAAAAAGCACGAAAAACAGGTAAAACAATCGACTATGCCATGACAACCAATGGCACCCTTTTAACGGATAAAGCCATTGGGTTTTTGAATGAAAACAGGATCGGCACAACTGTCAGCCTGGACGGGGTTGAAGCGGTCCATGATCGTTTCAGACGATTTCCCGATGGCTCTCCCTCCTACAATGTTATTCTGCCAAAACTTAAAAAGTTTCTCGACAAAGAGAATCCTAAACCAGTGGTGGCCAGGGTGACGTTGGCAAAAGACTCAAATAATATTTCTAAAACCCTTTTTCATCTGTTGGATCTTGGGTTTTCAGAAGTCGGGTTTGCACCGGTTACCACCATGGACACAGATTTTAAGCTCGATTCCCATCAGATGACGGCGCTGTTGGATCAGTTTCAAGATTTGAGTGAAATATTCATCGACCTGGCCCGAAAGGATGAATTTCTTGGATTTACCAATCTTGTGGATTTACTGGTTAACCTCCACGAGGGGGATGTAAAACAATACCCCTGCGGTGCAGGTATTGGTATGTTTTCCGTTGATCCTAAAGGGGGGCTTTTTTTGTGCCAGAGACTGACAAAGGATGCCTCGGCCAATATGGGAAATATTTTTGACGGCCTTAACCGGGAAAAACTCGGGCAATTCAGGCAGAATGCACGGCTGAACAAGAAGAGCGCCTGTAAAGGATGCTGGGCAGCCTCCATCTGTGCAGGGGGCTGCTACCACGAAGCAAAAATCCGGGAGGGCGATCTTTTGCTGCCCAATCTTCATTACTGCCAATGGATTAAAGCCTGGATTGAAACAGGGCTGAATGTGTATGGCAGATTGATGAATGAAACCCCGGAATTTTTAGATAAACTCTCCATGCTCAGAGGGCATGAACCCTTATTTAATCAATTGGTATGAAGGATAAAAATAAATTTATAGGAAGTTATTCAAGGAGAAATAAATGAAAAAAAAAGGTTTAAAACCCATTAATAAAAAAGCAAAAAAGATTGAACATGAGGTCAAAGGTATGGCAGACGACAATATAATGACCAGTATGCCCATTGGCTGTACCACAATCTTTGATACAGGCTGGGAAACAAACCCGCGTCCTGAAACCCCCATGAGCAACTGCCTTTCAAGCGCAAGGGATTTTACGAGCTGCTCCGGACCTTGCTGGTGGCCGGCCCAGACACCTGACAATATCACCAATTTCCCTGATTTCCAAAATCAATGCCAGGCGATTGAGAAGGATTGGAGAAATTTGAATTTTGTGATGAAACGATAATAAGGAGAGAAAACCGATGAGGCTGAATATAACCAAAATTGTAATGATACCGATCATCACCTTTATCCTGACGACCTTTGTTGCCCAAGGGGCTTTGGCCAAGGAATTTATTTATGTGCCGGTTTCCAACGGCCTGCAGATTATCGATTGCGAAATCGATAGCGTCATCAAAACAATACCCTACAATGACTATATACTTTCGGCGGCGTTTTCTCCGGACGGCAAACGGTATTATTTAAATGCCTTCCACTCTGTATATGTCATTGATACCACCACGGACACCATGATAGATACCTATTCTTTTTCTTCTGAATTGAGCAAAGTTTCCGTCTTTGGCATCACGGTCTCCAATGACGGGAAAAAATTGTATATGACCTGCTCCATTGTAAAGAAGAAACAGAATATTCCCAAACTCAATGTCCTGCCGCCCCAGTTGGTAGTGTTTGATATTGCCAGTAAAAAAATGGTGAAAAATTATCCCATCCCAGCAGCTGTCGCATCGCCGGTCACCCTTAGAAATGATCCGAATCATGTGATAATGGTGGGAAATGATATCCTTAAGATTAACCTTAAAACAGGTAAGATGGAACAGGTCATGGGGCTTTTGAACACCAAAAAGCCGGAAGATCAGCGAAACGCATTGGTGTTTTGGCAGCCCGGAAGTCCAGGGGATCATGGTATATTTGTCAACCCTTACTATGATGCCCAGGGGCTTGCATATTTTATCATTGATAAAAATACCGGTAAATTGAGCAGCCTTAGAGGAAAAGATGTCTGGTTTGCGTATTCCAGTATTTTGTCACCGGATAAAAAAATTCTCTATTCAGTCATGGATGAGCTGATAAAGGTGGACATGGCCACCGGTGAGACCCTTAAGGCAATTCCCCTGGAAACAGGCACCAATTATACCCTATCGATTACAGCCGATGGAAAAAAGATCTATGTGGGACCTGCCGGCCCGGATATCAGTGTGTATGATGCCAAAACCCTTGAGCTGCTGGGCATCATCCCCTTAATGTCAGACGGGGTGGTAAGCCACAGCCTGACAAAAAAATAGAACCGGAGAACACGGTATCTTACATTTTGGTGCAGGATCGGCTTAAAGGCATTCCAAAAACCTTGATGGATAAGGCTTTTTGGAATGCCTTGGCGCAATAAAATCTTTGGATGCTGAATGATCACCTGTGATACGGCACTATAAAAAAAATGGGAAATGAAGATGAGTATTGTCCAATATTTAAAATTAAATAAAAAAATAATTCTGATCGTAATTATGGCGCTGGTTCCTGTTATTGGATTGGGATCCCACGAGTTGTCTGTGATGTATCTTCAGGATAAAACCTGTGTGGTCTGTCATGAAATGAGAGATCCCATTGAAAAATGGAAATCATCCGGTACGGCAAAGAATCATGGTAATTGTGCCGGATGCCATTTTGACAAAGGGTTTGAGGGCTGGATGGATATGAATAAATCCGCAGTAAGGTTTCTCGTAGAACATTTTGAAAGGGATCCGGGTCCCATCAAACCCAAGGAGGAGCCCTTGTTCTTAGAAGAAGGCATGGAACCAGGATATTGGAGTCATGTGCCAAACTCAAGATGCTTCAGTTGTAAAAATGTGGAAAACCATAAAGAGAGTGATCAGGTTAGAATTCATAGTAAACTGATCAAAAATATTGCATCCCAGCCCTGCAAGGATTGTCATAACCATGAGATGCGAAAGGGACAAAAGTTTTTTGAAAAAGTAATCTCCCAGGAGAACTCAACCGGTTGATCCGGTGAACAAAGGGGTAAATATGGAAGTGGCATGGCATTTAGCAAAGAACAGTTCCAATGATTTTTCAGATGGATTTATTCGGGACCTTGGGCGTTTTTATGGTGGAAGTAATCCCGCAGATCTTTCTTTGGAAGAAACCAGGTATTCTATTACCCGTATTTATATCGGGGATGAATTTTGTGAAAATCTATTGCCGGATCCAGATGAACTTTCCAAACTCTGCGACCTTGCCGACAAAAAAGATCTATTGCTCACGCTCTTAACCCCGGTTCTTACAGATCGTGGAATTGAAGACAGCATAGATCTGTTTGACAGGCTGGCCCTGTGGAATCCAAGGGCTGAGGTAGTGATCAATGATTTAGGGGTATTGTTTTTTCTGAGAAAAAAGTATCCTGGATTTCAACTTTCCATGGGCCGGCTTTTCAACAAAGGATTTAAAGATCCGCGCCTTGAAAATAAAGACATCCAGGCCTCAGGACAAATGGAAAGTTTTTTAAATGATTGCCCATTTAATCATGAAAATATGCAGGTTTTGGCAAAAGGTCTTGGTCTCCAGAGGTTCGAGCGGG
>DAOWDR010000543.1 GCA_030638935.1 Desulfobacteraceae bacterium
ATCCCTTCTTCCGTGGTGATGCGGATGAGATCAAACCGATTGTCCGTAGCAGGATAGCCTGGAATCCAACTGGGATAAAAGGGTTTTTCAAGGGGAATTCTTACATGATAGATTTCAATCTGGCTTATCCGATTTCTCTGGTCCCTCTTGCTCATGGCACCTCCCTGGCTGATGTGAAAATTTACCTCCCCCATACAACTAATATTTAATTTGCAAAATGATCCGGGGTTACAATGCTTCCCTTTTGGGCCTTTAATTTTGCCAATGCCTGTTTTTGGGAGGCCAGAATATCAAACAATTGTTGGGGAATTCCCTCTTCCTTGGCATAGGCTTTTTCCTGGATCTCGATGCGTTTGACAATATTATCCACATAGAGAGAAAATTGTTTGTCATAGAGAGATTGTGGGTAGTCCTTGTTTATAATCTCTTTAAACAATTGTTTTAAATCTTCGTATTTGGGTAGATTCCCGATGGGGGTGCTCAGAAATGAGATTTCGTTATGGGCATATCTTTCAAGCCAGGAAAGCCATACCTTGACATCTTTCTTCTCACCTAAAAGGCTATTGGTCGTGCCTCCCCTGGCCTTTCCCGTTAGAAAATAGTTGAGTCCGGCCATGATTGGCTTGTTTGCTTCATCAATGGCGGAGTTGCCGAAAAATTTAAACTGGGCATCCATGTAATCGCCTAAGGCACCTGGAATAAAAGGGGCATTGGCCCAGGGAGCTCGTTTGATTCCGGAAGCTCCCACTTCAGTGGCTGTGGCAGCCGATACAATACAGGCACCAATGACCACCCCGTTGTCGGAATCCTTGGCAACCCAGACCGGGGGCATGGTGTCTGCATCCCTGCCGCTGTAAGTAAAGACCCGGGTAAGAACCCCTGCTGGATTTTGGGCCTCTTGTGAATAATTATCAAGGGATTTGGAGGCCAGGGTACACCGGGAATTTGGGTGGGACAAGGGGATTGCATTTCCGTCTGCATCTGTTTTACCCTTTTGCCATTCTCCCTGGAAATTAAACCCTTTTTCAGGATGGGGTTCGTCATTGCCCACCCAGTGGGGAACCTTGTTTTCATCTATTAGCACATTGGTCCAGATGACTTCATGTCCGGGTTCCCTTAAGACCTTCATTAGCATGGGATCGCCTTCCCGGTTTACATCCTCTACAATACCAAAGATTCCGTTTTCCGGGTTGATTGACCGGATACTTCCGTCGTGGGCAATCCACATCTGGGCCAGGTCATCTCCCACAAATACGTTACCGGCCATGGCCGTGGTTGTCTTGCCGCATCCGCTGGGGGCTGCACCGGCAAACCAGGTTACCCGGTCTGAGGGTCCTGCAATCCCTGTAATAAACATGTGCTCGGATAATTCTTTTCCCCTGTTTGTGTAAACCGCCTTGTCCACGGCAAACCGATGATTTCCTTTTTTCAGCAGCAGGGTATTCCCGGCATAGGTGCATTTATAACTATAGGTGGTCTGAAATTGTCTGTCCATAAAGACCCTGGCATCGGGCAGGTCCTGGGTTCTGTTTTCCCCTTCGGAATGGACGTTGGTGAAAAAATGGCCCTGGTTGACCACTTCCTTGTGAAAATCGTCATAGGCATTCCGGTAAAGCAGCTCGGCGCTATGGCTTACATAGGTGGAACTGGTAATTTCAAGGGCTGGATTGGAAACAGGTGACCCCACAGGGCCCCGCATGTAAAAACCCACAATCATGGTCATGCCTTCCATGATGTTGACCATGCTGGATTGGATATCTTCAAGGGCCTTTTTCCGGTCCATGCGGTTTGCAAGGGAAGAGATATGGTCCTCGGGGTTTGCAATGTAAAAGGTCCGGTCTACGATTCTGCCCTGCTCACCAGCCAGATCAAAGTGGATGGTATGGTTTGCCATGGCAAGGGAGCTTTCCTCTTTCTTCTCAAGGGCCAGATTTTTTATAAATGTCTGATCTTCAGGAGATCCGGTATTGATAAATACCTTGTCAGGATTGCAAAGAACAATGGCATTGGCAATCCGTATGAGTATTTCCGGGTGCTCGATTTTTGATATCCGGGACAGATGGTCGTCATCCATTTTTTGTTTAAAAATTGCTAGTGCTTCACCAGGTGATTCAATTTTTCCAAGAGTGTTCAAAATATCCATGTCATTATCCGTATTATTTGATGCCTTGTTACGTTCAAATTTTACTGCCAAAATGATTATAAAAAAAAACAAGAGGTTTTTTCTTCTACCATTTAATGAATAAAAATCAAATGATATCTTCAAATAATTTTTTACAAAAGCTTTTTCCTTTTGTAAGGATAAGCTGTATAAAAACAGGTGCATGTAAAACTTAATTTTAAACCGAGGATGAGAAATAAAATGATGGAGATGAAAATAGTTGCGGATTTACACAATCATACCACAGCCTCCGATGGTGATTTTTCACCGGAATTACTGGTAAAACAGGCCAAGGAACTGGGAATAAAGGCCCTGGGTATCACAGATCATGACACCCTTAATGGGCTTCCAAAAGCCCTTGGGGCAGGGGATGCAAGCCAAATTGAGGTAATCCCCGGTGTGGAGGTCTCTATTCGGTTTAAACGGCCATATTTTACCGGGACCCTTCACCTGCTCTTCTATTTTTCACGGGAAAGACTAGCAGATGATGATTTTGTCAGAAAGATTGAATCCATCATGGCTAAGGGCAGAGGGGAGGGCCTGGTCAGGGACAGGATTGCCCGGATCAACCGGGTGTTCGGGCCAAAAGGGGAGTCACCGTTGTTGAAAAGGGATCTTGTTTTTCAGGATATTGCAGATTATAGTGCAAATGCCACCCGGCGTCATTTTGCACTGGCCCTGACAGAAAAGTTAGGCCTGGAAGGCAAGGAAACCATTAATAGGGTAATCGGCAACGACAGCCCGGCCTACCTGCCGTCGGGCATAGAACTTGAACAGGGAGCTGCCTTAATTAAAAAACTTCCCGTAGTGGCTGTTCTGGCCCATCCGGCTGCAGGCTCCTTTCCCGGGGAAGGGCACTATAAAGAGGTACTGCCCCCCCTTGGGGTGGTTGAAAAGATTTTGCCTGAATTTATCGAGGCCGGTATACTCGGGCTTGAGGTATACTACCCGGGGCATACCCTGGAACACCAGCAGATCCTTAAGTTATGGGCAGAGAAATACAAATTGTTTGTAACCGGAGGGTCGGACTGCCATGATGCAATAGAGCGTCCCATTGGTGTCAGCGGCATATCAGAGTCAGATTTTAAATTATTTAAGGCGGCAATTCCATGAGACGAAAAGAAAAAGAGATTAAAGAGACGATTATCATTGAAGAGATCATTAAACAAGCCAAGGTTTGCAGGCTGGCCATGGTGGATCAAGATAAACCCTATGTGGTTCCATTAAGTTTTGGATATGATGGGTTCCATCTCTATTTTCACTCTGCCCTGGAGGGACGGAAAATGGATGTGCTGGCAAAAAATCCCAATGTCTGTTTTGAGTTTGATGAAGTGATAAAGATCATGAAAAATAAAGAGGCCTGTGAGTGGGGAATGGCTTTTAAAAGTGTGATAGGTGAAGGCCGTGCCGTTATGTTGGATGACCTTGCAGAAAAAACCCATGCCCTTGGAGTGATCATGGCCCAGTATTCCAAGAGGGTTTTTGAGTTTCCAAAGGAGAGCATGGAAAAGACAGCAGTGATAAAAGTTATTATCACCAGTATAACGGGGAAACAAGCCGGGTAATTATTGGAATTCCATTGCCGGTTATATAAAAACTGGGATTAAGGTTTACATGATTTGCATGGATTATATCCTTCCTGAAGCGCTTCTTCTCTGGTGGTGAAAATGGCAGTGCATTTTTTGCTTTTTGAATACTGGCAATCGGAACTGTGGAAAACATGTGAGTCTGTATTGCCAAATAATTGGGGGATATCGTCACCGGGATTTTCTGCAAGCTTTTTAACAGGTTTAATTTTTTCTGGTTCAATTTTATTTGGTTCAATTTTGTCTGGCCTGGTCTCTTCTGGTTCGGTTCCCTTCGGAGCGGTTTCTGTTGGAACCGTCTGTGAAGAGGCTTCTGTATTCCCGTTGTTATCCCAGCTATCTGTTGTCCCTTCCCCATGTTTAAGATAAATTGTCAGGCATCCGCCTAGTATAAGAAATAAGGGTATTATACCCGTTAAAAAATTAAGAAAGGCCGGGAAGAATAGTGTAAAACAAAAGATTCCAAGGATAATTGATATCAATCCACCAATAACATTTTTCATGGGTAAATCCCTTTAATTTAAACGGTTTAATAAAATTGCCCAGGGTGAATAATAGTTTTTCCTATTCTATGTATTGTTATTTGAGGAATCTTGTCAAGGAATTGGATTTGGAACCGGTAAAGATAATTATTCTTGAATAAACCATATTTTTTTTTTACACTGGTACAAGCATCTTTAGATTGTTCAAAAATATTATTCAAAAATAGGCTGTAAGTAATTATTGCAAGGCGTTTTGTATCGCATCGGATACACCGTTATTTCCATCGTTTTGTATTAGAATGACGAATCAGGAGAAATTTCATGAAACGGCATATTTTATTTGTTGATGACGAACCCAATATTTTAAAGGGACTTCAAAGAAGTTTAAGACCCTTGAGAAAACAATGGGAGATGGCTTTTGTGGATGGTGCTGCAACTGCCCTTGAATGCCTTGAAAAAGAATCCTTTGATGTGATTATTTCTGATATGAGAATGCCTCAAATGGATGGGGCCCAATTGCTCGGAAAGGTCCAGGAAAAATATCCCATGATGGTCAGGATTATCCTTTCGGGACATTCGGATCAGGAAATGATCATGAAGTCGGTAAAATCCGCCCACCAATATCTTTCCAAACCCTGTGAGAAAAAGGTGCTCATTGATGCTGTAACAAGGGCCTGTTACCTTCGGGATGTTTTGAATGAAAAATCCTTGCAATATGTAATCTCCGGGATTGGTGTCATGCCTATTTTACCCGGTTTGTATGCACAAATCATGGAGGAACTTAATTCCCCGGATTCCTCTGTTGCAAGTGTAGGGGAAATTATATCAAAGGATATTGGGATGACTGCCAAGGTGCTTCAATTGGTAAATTCCTCTTTTTTCGGCATGCCCAGGCATGTGTCCAATCCAATGGAAGCTGTTGTCCTTCTAGGGCTCGATGTGGTAAAAACCCTGGTGTTAAGCATTGAGGTATTTGCCAGGTTTCGGGAAACCACCATGTCTATTTTGCCGGTATCTAAAATATATGAACATTGTGTCAGAACCGGGGTGATTGCCAAAAAGATTGCCGTTCTTGAAAATATGGGCAAGGAAGAATCCGACAATGCCATGATTGCCGGCATTCTCCACGATCTGGGGCGTTTGCTCCTGGCGGAAAATTTTCCCGATGAATACCAGGAGGTCATGGACTATGTAAGGCAGGACAGGGTGGTTGTACACGAGGCAGAACGGGAAATCCTGGGGGTTACCCATGCCCAGATCGGTGGCTTCCTGCTGGGGTTATGGGGCTTACCCGATGATATTGTCGAAGGAGTGGCATTCCACCACAACCCATCTGGCTTCAGGGTAAAAGGGTTTGGCCTTCGGGGTCTGGTCCATGTGGCAAATCTCATGGAGCATCACCAGCGGATGCTGTCCAAGGGATGGGACCGGTTGAAGGGAGTGGATACCGATTACCTGGATCAATATAATCTAACAAAAAGAATCCCTTTGTGGCGGGATTCTCTGCAAAATAAATGAAACTGAAAACCATAATTGAAACCTGTGCAGAGCCCATTGTCGTATATGATAAACAAGGGCTGGCAACCTATGTTAACCCCTGCTTTGAAAGGGTTTTTGGCTGGAAGGGCCGGGAGATCATGGGTAAACCCATTGACTTTGTCCCCGAAGATCAAATGGAATTGACCAGGAAAGCCGTTGCCGGAGTAGTTGCCGGGCATAGGGTTGAAGGGCTGGAAACCCAAAGGAAGACAAAGAATGGGGAGACTATCCATGTCCGGCTGAGTGCGGCCGGGTTCAAGGATGAATTGGGCAATTATGGGGGAATGGTCGTCACTCTACAGGATATTAGGGAGTTGGTTAATTCCCGGCAGGAGGCCCTGGCTGCCAACAAGGCCAAGGGTGAGTTTCTTTCAAATATAAGCCATGAGTTTAGAACCCCCATGAACCATGTGATGGGAATGATTGAACTTTTGCTTAATACCGGGCTGGATGATGAGCAGCAGGAGTTTGTGGAGATTCTGCAGAAAAGCGCTGATTCCCTTATGATGGTGGTTAATGACATGCTGGACTATTCCAGGATTGAAGCGGGAAAAGTAGGCTGTGACCGCATCGGGTTTGATTTGCGAACCCTGGTTGAAAAGGTGAAAAAGCCCATGGCCCAAAAATCCACAGAAAAAGGACTGGATTTTAGCCTCTCTGTCCATCAATTTGTTCCCTCCCTGGTCATGGGTGATCCGGGCAGATTGCGCCAGGTATTAGTCAACCTATGTTCCAATGCCATTAAATTTACGGAAAAAGGAGGGGTTAAAATTAATGTTTTTCTCGAAAAGGAGGATGATTGTACTGCTGACATCCGGTTTGAGATCATTGACACGGGAATCGGTATTGCCCCGGATCTTACCCGGGTAATATTTGATTTTTTTTCCCAGGCAGACGGATCTGCCACCCGTAAATATGGGGGTATCGGCCTGGGGCTTAGCATTTCAAATAAACTGGTTCAGATGATGGGCAGTACAATTGAGGTCAGAAGTTTGCCGGGCCAGGGGAGTACTTTTTTTTTCACCCTGTCACTTGATAAACAGACCCATGGGATCCAAAGAGATATGGCGGCCCCCATATCTTTTCAAGGGAAAAAAATTTTGGTGGTGGATGAAAACAGCACGGACCGGAGGGTGCTTAAAAGATTGAGTCAGGATTGGGGCTGCCTTTTTGATGAAGCTGATACCTCTGAACTTACCCTTGAAAAATTGGAAAACGCCAGGGGAAAGAACCAGCCCTTTGATATTATATTGTTGAATATGGAGCTGCCTGGAATGGGGGGTGAAGCCCTGGCAAAAAGAATAAAAACCCTCCCCGGAAAAATGGATACTCTTATTATAATGCTGGCATCCGTTGGAAAACAGGGGGATGTGGAAAGGCTTAAAAAAATAGGGTTAAACGGATATATTCCCAAACCAATCAAACCCAGGGAGCTTTATGATTGTATTGCCACGGCCCTGGCGGTTAGAAGGTCGGGGCAGGATGAGATGATCACCCGCCATACTCTAAAGGAGAATAAAAAACAGCATGTAAATATTCTTTTGCTTGAAGCAGGCCGGGTTAATAGGAAAATTGTTCTTAATATTCTTGGGAAATCCGGTTATAGGGTAAAGGCGAAAAACGATGTGGCCATGGCCATTGAAGAATTTAAAACAGGAAAATATAATTTGATTCTTCTGGATATTGATTTTCCTGGAAGTCTGGACACGGCTCAAACTATCCGGCAATATGAAAAGGAGGAGAAAAAACAAAGAATTCCCATTATTGCCATGACTAAAAGCCAGTTGGGTAATGAAATACAGGGACAGTATAGAGGATATCTGGATGATATTTTGTCAAAATCCGTATCCCCGGCAGGGTTGTTAGGGGCAATCGAAAAATGGACCTGGCAGAGTGATAAATTTTTGAGTACCCATGTTGGCGGGTATTCCAGGATGCAGTCCCAAAAAAAACAAGGGGTTCTGTTTGATTTTAAGCAAGCCCTTGAAAGGGCAATGGATGACAAACAATTTCTTGAAATGCTGGTGAATGAATTTGTGGCTTCCCTTTCCAATAAAATAGATGCCGTCAAAAAGGCAGTCCTGGAAGAAGATCCAGGGGCTGTGTTATCAGCGGCCCAGTCTTTAAAAGGGTCTTCTGCCAATATGGGGGCGGACATGATCACCGCTGCTGCCCAGGCAATTGAAACAATGGGGGAGAAGGGTGACCTTGGCCTGGCAGGCAAGAGGGTTAGGCAATTGGAAAATGAATCACACCGGTTTAAAGAATATGTAACCACTATCAAATGGAGTGAGGTATGAAAATACTGATTGCAGAGGATGATTTTGTTTCAAGGCTCCTGGTCAAAAAAGCTGTGACAAAAATCGGACATGAGGTCATTGTTACTGAAAACGGAAAACAGGCCTGGGAGGCATTTGAAGAACATGAACCGGACATGGTGATTTCCGACTGGATGATGCCGGAAATGGACGGTCTTGAACTTTGCAGAAGGATTAGAAAATCCCATAAAAAAACCTATTCCTATATCATGCTGTTGACGGCAAAAGACAAAACAACAGATCTTGTGGAAGTTTTTGATGCAGGGGCGGATGATTATATTATAAAACCCTTTAAACCGGACGAACTCAGGTCCAGGATCAAAAGCGGGGAACGGATTTCCCTTTTGGAAAGCCAGCACCATGAACTCCAGGAAGCCCTGTTGGTAAAAAATAAAAAATTGGATGAGGCCCTTAAAAATTTAAAGGAGACCCAGGCCCAGGCCATGCAGTCTGAAAAGATGGCATCCATTGGTCAACTGGCAGCAGGGGTTGCACATGAAATCAATAATCCCATCGGTTTTGTAGGCAGTAACCTGGAAGCATTGTCCGACTATCTGAATGATTATAATACCCTGTTGGGCCATTATCAGGCCATGGCCGATGCCCTGGGTAAGGCCGGGGCAGACGGAATAGCCCAGACTGTCAAGACTCATTTGGAAACTATTTTACAATGTGAAAAAGATATTGAAATCGCCTACCTAAAGGATGATATTCCCGACTTGCTCAAAGATTGCATTGAGGGAACAGGGCGGGTGGGAAAAATTGTGGCGGATCTTAAGCATTTTGCCCATCCGGGCAATGACAAGCAGATGCTCATGGATATTAACAAGGGACTGGAATCCACCTTGAATGTAGTGGCCAATGAGGTCAAGTATAAAGCTACTGTGAAAAAGAATTTTGGTCAGATCCCACTGGTGGAGGCCTGGCCCCAGAAATTGAACCAGGTATTCATGAATATAATTATCAATGCAGCCCAGGCCATTTTAGAAAAAGGTGAAATCCTCATCCATACCTCTGTCCAGGGCCCTGACGTGAAAATTGCGATTTCCGACACAGGTTCCGGCATCTCACCGGAAAATTTGTCTAAAATCTTTGATCCTTTTTTTACCACCAAGGCGGTGGGCAAGGGAACCGGACTTGGCATGAACATCGCCTATAATATTATTAAAGAGCACAAGGGAACTATTGAGGTTCAAAGTGAAATGGGGAAGGGCACCTGCTTTACCATTACCCTTCCAGGCAAATAAGATCTCCGATTAAACCATCAGGAGGAAATATGAAATTATCACGAAGAGATTTTTTTAAAGGATTTGGTGCTTCAATAAGTTTGGCCGGTCTTTACTCTTTAACAAAAACAGATAGTGTTCATGGCTCTGACAAAAAATCTATCGGCAAAGGCGAGGTAGGCATCGAATGGATGGGGCATGGAAGTTTTTTATTCACATCCTGTAACAATAAAAAAATTTTATTTGATCCCTGGACAAGCACAAACCCGAAATGTCCCGGGAAATACAGGAAAAAAGGAGGCTTTGGGGAAATTGATCTGGTTTTATGGACCCATGGTCATGTAGACCACTTCATGCTTTCGGATGCTAAAGAAATAATCGCAGATTATTCACCAAAAATCATAGCACCCTGGGAACTTAATTTTTTTATAAAAACTGAAATCCCTTCTGCAAACTGCCAGACTTTTACTCTGGGAAACAAGGGCGCCAGTGCAGATTTTGATGGAATTAAAATAACCATGGTAGAGGCCTTTCATTCTGCCGGAGCACAATTGACCGGATTTGAAGGTTCCAATCGTTTTGTCGGGGAAGCTGTGGGCTACATTATTGAATTTGAGAACAAACTTTCAATTTACCATTCAGGTGATACATCCCTTATGGGGGATATGAAAACGATTATTGGCGATTATTACAAACCCGACATCGCCATTCTACCCATTGGCGGTGTTTTTACAATGGGGCCTGATGAGGCTGCCTTTGCCTGCAAACTCATCAGGCCGAAGATAGTCATTCCCGAACACTTCGGAACATTTCCGGTTCTTGTTCAAAACACTGACAGATTCAGGAAACAGCTTTCAAAACAGGCACCCGATGTTAAGTTTATAGAAGTTAGGCCCGGAGAAAAAATTAATGTGTAAAAATGGATTATAGGCTATGAATGATAAAAATCAATTTCATATAAAAATATCGATCCTTCATAAAATCATGGTTTATGTCATCATCCTGGTTTCAATTGCAATAGGGATAAACACCTATGTTTCCGTCAGGGAAGAGACAAAAATTGTAACCCAGGGATTGATCCATACAGCCACACACATAGCCAGAGATATCGCATTCAGCACTGAAAGTGCATTCTGGTCTTTGAACTGGGTTTTTGTCGAAAAGCTGCTTACAGATGTTACTCAATGTGAATATAACGAAATTGCCGTCACCATGGTGGTAAAACCCGATGGAGAAATATATCTGGCC